>JBDLIP010000135.1 GCA_039714795.1 Pseudomonadota bacterium
AAGGATTAATAGAACATGGCACGACAATAAGATGCTCTTGGATGACCCAAAAGGGTAATGAGCTTTTAAATGATTTAAGCACCGTCTTGGACACATAACACGAAAACTGTTAACCGGGCCGCTGAGAGGTAACCCAAAATAAAAGCCTGTCTTCGGCTCCGGTTGGACGACTGGTTAGGTGATTTTATGCACAGCGAACCGAACATCCAAACAAACCAAACAACAGGGGTAAAATGAATAAATTAAAATGCCTCAGGGAAAAATGTGGCCACAAGTGGTTGCCACGATCTGAAAAGCGCCCTGTAGCCTGCCCGGCATGCAATTCGCGGATCTGGGATAGGCCGCCGAAGAAAGAGGTAGGAAATGGCAAAGATTAGCGTAGAGCCGATGCTCACCGTCCAGGTTGACGTTTTAATCCAAGACAGATTCTTGGACACAATCAGGACATGGGCAAACCAAGAAGACGGCCCGGTACATGTTGACATCGCCGATTATGACGACCTGGCTAAGTATTGCGGATTAAAATACCGCCTATCCAGTATCCTGAAGGATGTCAGGGACCGGGCGATGATGGAAGGCGTAGAGTCAATTCTATTTTATTGAGGTGATTAAGTGAATTTAAAAGACTTAAAGAAGGTGATCCCTCATAAGTGGAGGGTGCAATCTTTCAGTAAGTTCAAGTCACAAGCAGCCTGCGTTGCTTACATAGATGCCCGTGCAGTTATGGACATACTTGACGAGGTCGTTGGGCCGGACAACTGGCAGGATGATTACAAATCGGTTGATAACCATATGCTTGCCGGTATTGGGATTAAATGTGGAGCTGGATGGGTATGGAAATGGGATACAGGCTCTGAATCAAATATCGAAAAAGAAAAAGGAATGATATCGGATTCCTTTAAACGTGCTGGCGTCAAGTGGGGTATTGGCAGGTTTCTTTATGACCTTGATATGGTTTATCTCCCGGCAAATGAAAAGAAAACACAAAACAATCATCCGCACGTTGTTGATAACAACGGAAAGCGAGTCTGGGATGTAACAAAGCATGTAAACAAAATAAAGAGCAGTACAAACCAACAGGCACAGCGAAATAACAACGGCAAATTACAGACCAAAACATCTGCCGACTTTGAAATTCTACTAGAAAAAGCAACTACTGTTGCCGAGTTGGGTGAAATCAGCGACAAAATCCGGGCAAGCGTCAAAGCCCTGCCAAAGGCCGAGGCTGAGAAAGTGCGTGGATATTACCGAGATTTCAAGGCCATCCTCGAAGAAAAGGCCACTGACAGCAAACTTACATTCAACGTATAGGGGTGTGCAGGATGAACAAAGGATTGAAAATTAAAGTTTCCGGTAGAATAACAGAATCTAATTTTTCTGAATACAAAGAAGCGATTCTGGCACAGCTTGACGGCTTGAAAGCCGAGCTGATTACCGATCAAGACTTTGCAGATGCCAAGAAAACCATAAAGGTTTGCAAGGCCGCAGAGGATGAAATAGCACTCGCTAAGTCGTATGCGATGGAAGAGGCTGTAGAGATAAATGATTTATTCTGCTCCATGGACGAAGTGTTGGGGAAGCTACGTGATGAAATACGGCTACCGTACACTAGACAAGTAAAAGCTGAAGAAACATCTCGAAAGACTGCAATCATCAAATCCGGTTCAGATGCGGTCAACGAGTTTATGTCCGGCCAGCATGCAGCGGTAAAATTGATGGATATTGATCTCCTAGTTTTTGCCGATGTTGCCAAGGGAAAGCGGACTCTTAAATCCATGCAGGACTCAGTGGACAATGCCGCCGCTGAATTGATTGCCAACATCCAGCGAACGGCCGAACTGGTTGAAAATAATCTTGCTGTTTTTGAATCTATTGCAACCGGTTACTCTTCTCTTTTCCACGACAAAAATAATCTCCTCATTGCCTCTGAGGGCGAATTGGTGGCAACTGTAGAGGGGCGAATAGCAAAGGCCAAACTTGAGGAACGGGAACGTATAGAGCGTGAAGAGAGAGAAAAAAGGGCGCGAGAATATGCCACCAGTGCTGCCAAAGAATCAATGGCCTGTGAAGAGAGAGAAGTAAGCACCTGTAACACACCGGCCAAAAATGCCAACCAGGTAGTCAATGAGCAAATACAGCCTACCACTGAATCTCGACGTTATATTGTGACCATGATTGTCAATGGGACCAAGGATCAGGCCAAGGAAATAGCAACTGTGGCACGCAATGCAACGAAAGTTAATTTTGACGGCCTTATTGAGTCAGTGAGTCTTGATTTTATGGGGCCTGGATGAATGGCAGCAATCATTGCAGGCATGACAAAAGAATTCCCAGGCTATCTTGGCCCTGTGCAGTTACAAAGCAGACGTTAATATTTAGCAAAAACGGGATGTTCCAGTGCGTATCAGGCATATTAGACATATAATTGTTTATAGCGCACTACTCATTGCGGGTGCAGAGTTCACAAACATACCAGCTAGAGGCGGTTCGAGTCCGCGTTTTACTCAGGTGAAGTGAGGGCTGGCAAGATTCAGGTTCGAGTCCTGGACGCTATATTTTACACACAACGTGGGGGAACGGAGGAGTCAAGTTTTATTGGTCGGCAAAAATCAACATAAAACGGCTGCAGAAATAGCCGCTGCCATGGCTGCAACAGCAATTTCTACCTATCATATTAAGTGTAAGAAAGAGAATATTTACTTTTATCAGTGTTTAGAACATCTGTCTGGATTGAACGGGCACAACGTAAAAGATGTCGGCGATAGCTGTCTGATGATTGGTGGCAACTGTAACTCCCCAAATTGTCTACAGTACATGAGTCCTCCGTCTACAGATGTGGCTTGTTCATTTGCTGACGACGACCATTTTGTTTTGCTGAAAGATGAGTTTTGGCCAGGAAGATAACGATTGAGGTCGGTGGTGGAACGCCGCCACTGAATTGAACTTGAAATGCGCGGGCCGTCCGGCGTTTTGTTAGCTGATTTATTGAGGAGTTTATTATGAGCATTGATATGTTTTGGATATGGTTGGCGGTAATCACTTCTACTTTCATTTTTCAGAATCATTTTACTGAGAAAAAAACCACTTGGGATGTTTCTTACACCTACACTACTGAGGCCATGGACTACATTGCTTATGGGCAAATGTCGTTGACAAGTGCAGGCACCACTCTACCCTGGAGGGCCGCACAAACTTGTATCGCCAATGCCAAGATGGAAGAGAATGGTGCTGATGAGCAAGTGCTTGTCACTATTTTGGCCGTACATAAGGATACCGAAAAGAGATTTTTTGTACCTTTCTGGAAACATTTGAATATCTCGTCAAATCTGTTTGCCCTGATCTGCCAATACTAATTCAGTTTGACGATTGCGACTGGCCTGAGAAACGTCCGTATTTTGACAGAATTTGTGATTTTACCGGTTGGAAACCTCATGTTGTGGAACCTTTATTTTCGATCTGGGAAGCGGCATGCAATGCAAAAATAGGTATTGATAATTTGTGTGCTCAGTCTCACGACTTAACAAAATATGGTTTTATTAAACTGCTTGATGATAAAAGAAAAGCCCTGAATTGCGATGGTGTTTTCTTGGGACTAAGAATGCTTGAAGGCCAAGCACGAAAAATGAATCTAGCCACCAGGGGGCCGATTTATCAGTTAAAAGATAAGTCTTGGAGATGTAACCCACTTTGGCGATGGAGCGCCAAAGATGTTTTTGCTTATCTTGTCAATAATGAGGTCGAGATTAATCCATGCTATTTGTATAATAAGTTTCTACAACCAGAAGATATTCGACTCTCGTGGGCGTTGCCTACAGCAACAGGGATGTCTCGGGAAGACATGGCGCATATTAGATATTACTACCCAGAGCATTACAGGAGACTGAGAGATGTTGGGGTGGCAACGGTATCGTAGTCGTGTGCCTAACGCAGACTTGGGTGGCATAGGCCACTACTCAAACACTCACACAACTTTATAGATAGTGTGTTTAACTTGATTTTCAGGCAGATAAGGTGTTAGAATAACAGAAACATACATGACTTTTTTTACCTTTGAGGATTTTTCAAGGCGACAATGGCGAACCGCACAAAGTTTACACAAAAAAAAAAGGAGCAGTTTCTCAAGCACTTAAGCGAAACTGCAAACGTAACACTTTCTGCACGATATTGCGGGGTTAGTCGTCGGACTGCCTATGACCACAAAGAGGATGATGAAAAGTTTTCTCAAGAGTGGGACGATGCAATCAATGAGGCTCTTGATATTCAAGAAGAGGTATT
>JBDLIP010000136.1 GCA_039714795.1 Pseudomonadota bacterium
TGCATAACGACCTTGCAGATCCAGCTCATTAAGCTGAATTTTACCCCGGTTTTCGACTTTCCAACTTATGTTCCAAATACTTTTGCCCAACAATCCAATGATTTTATCCCAGTTAAATATTTCCCTCCCAGTTAGGTTGATTGTCTTATCTCCTTGAATTTTACCCTTATTTTTAAGAGTTTTACTGAAGTTCAAATTCACCGCTTGTGAGGAACCAATTGCTGCACCAGACGCATTCGTGACTGTTGTTCCTTTGTAGGACAACCCACCTGTGCCTAGAATTTTTCCAGAGTTGGTTAACGTATTGCCTTGCAAAACCATAGCACCTTTTGTTGTCTGTAAAAGATGCTTATTGTCCAGGATATTAATATCTCCTGTAATCTTTTCTTGGGCTTGGATTGTTCCCTTATTTAATAGTTGTTCGGCAGTAAGCTTAAGGTCCTTGCCCAATATCATACCCGTATTGGTGATATTTTGACCGTTCACTGTTAAGGATCCCTGGTTGTTCACACTAAAGATCTCACCAGCATTAGAGCTAGCTTCAGAAAGGGTGAAGTTTAAATCTTTTGTTGAAGCTATTTGTCCGCCTTTCTTATTGGTCAATTGGCGGCCATTATAACGAACTCCCAAATGTCCTGTAAAGTTCCCGGAATTGAGCAGATGATCTCCTTTTAGATCAATAAGCCCCTTTGCCGATTTGAACGACCCTGAGTTATCCAAAGTTGTGACACAACCAGATAAATTTTGTTGCGCGGTAAAGGTTCCCTCGTTAAGAAGTTTTTGTAAATTAACCTCTGAGTGCTGACTGGTTATTGTGCCCGTATTGAGCAGCTGCTTTCCGGTAAATTTTAATTTGCCCTTTTGTGAGAAGTCCACCAAACCTCGGTTTTCCATCAGACCTGATTTAAATTCTGCGGATTGATTGGTGGCAGAATTAGAAATACTCCGAAAACCTGAGTGGAGGTCCTTGGCATCGTCAATGACATTCAAATTGAGTAGATGCGACATCTGTAACTTACCCTTATGCAAACGTACATTACCCCGATTGATAAGCTGGCGTTTGGCGGTTACAGCACTTTCATGCATGGCAAAGTTACGGTTGTTGATAAAATCCTGCCCGTTCCATTGCCAACGCTTTTCGGCAATAAAGATGCCATCATTGATTAACTTTGTGCCCAGGACGTTCCCATCACCCTGCAATTCGAACTGGCCTTTGTTATGTAGATTTTGCACCGTGCCATTAAATGCCCCTTTGAAATCAATGATTCCCGCATTGACCAACTCATGAAGATCCACAATGGTAGTGTTACTCACCTCCATATCACCGGTCGCACTATTCTTAAAGGATTTTCCTGTAAGTGTCAGAGTATTGGTCGAAATAGTCTCATCGTTGGTAAAGCTCTGACGTTTAATATCCAGCTGTTTTGTCTTTAAAATACCGGCGTTGACAGCTTGACCTTCCCTTTGCCTTGACCGTCTACCAGCTTTGGCAACAGCCTTGAATTCGACCTGACCAGCCTCTATTCCGGCACCTGCATCGTTGTGCCAGTCACGAGAGCCAAAAACAATATGTTCACCTGTCAACTTGCCGGTGATTGCTTCGCCAAGATATGTCCCTGTACTATTCTTAAAGGCATTGCATTCAATAACGCTTGGTGCGTCTGTACTGCTTTCCAATTTTAAAATATTCTCGTTAATCAAGCTGCCAGATCCATTGATATGCCGTAATAATAAATTCCCTTGATTGGTAAATTTACTCCCCACTGTTAGCTCTAAACCTGTCCCCTGTAAATGCCCTTGGTTTTTTCCCCGAGTTACTTTTAAATTACCGGTTCCCAGGAAAGCTCCTAGATTTTGTAAGTTTTGCACCGATAGGTCATAACCCTGGCTTGCCTCAATAAAACCGCGGTTTTCTAGTTGAGCAATCTCCCCTTTGATTTTACCACCCACAGCCATATGCCCTTTGTTGGCAAACTGCCCTGAAAATCTTGCAAACTCCAGGCTTTCCTTAAAGCTAAGCCCAGGCTCATCTTTTGTTCCAGACGCATTGACAAGTTTGCATTTTCCAGAAATCTCTCCGGTTGCACCGGTGATTTTCCCTTCGTTAACTAAGCTTTTTTTTAGGCCGAGATGTACATGGCCTTGACTAGAAACAACCCCTATATTGGTCAGTTGACTATTTTTAATCTGGGTTTGTTGCTCTCCATGAACCGATCCATGATTTATCAGCTCTCCTCTGCCTGAGGTTGCCACCTCAGACCCCATTAGTTTGCCTTCACTTTCATTAACAAACTTACTGGATTTTTTTAAATCTAAGGTGAGAGGGCCATGAGTAGTTTGTGCATTATCGCTTGCACCACTGCCCAGTTTGCCTCTATTGATGAATTTGCCCCCTGTGGTAAAAGACAAACCTCGTCTGCCGTAAATATCACCTTCCGATAGTCCCTCACCAACACTCACTGTACTTGCACCATGACCACCAATTTTACCAGTCACCGCGTTAGATAAATGCTTGGTTGAAAAATCTAAATTCTCTTCTCCATGAATAGTGCCCTCATTATAAGTTGCTCCCTGCACATTCACTTTTTGAATTGCTGCACTCATTTGCTTATGGTTATAGAGATCACCACCAATTTCTAGTGTTTGTTTTCCTGCTCCGCTCATCTCCCCAAAGTTACGCCAGTGCAATTTGGTCTTGAGCTGTGTCGCTTCATTGGTTTTTATTGTGGCATGGTTCTCGCCTCCCTTTTTGAGATCAAAGGATAGATTATCAGCCTGTATTTCCCCATAATTGGAAAAGAAATTGCCATCGACACGCAAACCAGAAGACAAAAACTTACCATAGTTTGCCATGACACCGCCGTGGTGAATCGCTGCACCTTCAACGCCCTGGACAATTCCGTGATTGAAAAAACCCTCATTCCACAGGTCAAGTTGGCCCTTGGCTGCAAATTTAACTTGTCCATGATTAAACAAAGCACCCCCTTGAAGATTCAGATTCTTCACATCCAAGGCACTGTCTTCATCTACCACAAACGCCGATGTTTGCTCAGGATGATTGAGCTTAACATCGAGTCTATCTATTTTAGACGTTCCAGTGTTGATCACAAAAGCAGCAGCCACCTGTAAATGTTTTGCATAAAGATCATCCAAAACAACATTGCCAAAGGTTTCAACCCGAATCTTAGAGGTTAAGGAATCAGAATCCCCCCCCTTGAGCAGCACAGAACCATTCCAGTCCACCACAACATTTCCCAATTGTGGCACCAACCACTGCACCCCATAAGATTTATCCTCCTTATCATGCAGTAACTTCAGTGCTTTATCATTGTTCTGTTGCCAGGGAGAAACCGTATGCTCAGCAACAATTTTCAAGTCCTGTTTCTGGCCGGCGGAAATGGTTTCTAAGCCACCTGTATCATTTTGAATATCATCGTTTTCCAGTTGCCTGTGCAAGACTTGCAGCTTAAAGTGCCATGGTTCAGATTTGCTATGATCCTGATGCTCAGCATGCAGGTCCTGAACTTCATTTTCTAGTCCAAATTCTTTAGGAGTTATAACCCGTTGCACACGTAGGGTATAGTTAGAAATATCAAAATCTTGGCTGCGATATGCAGATGGCACATCTACTCCGTAAGCTCCAGGTACAAAAAGCGTATGGGAGTAGCAAAATAGCATTACCCAGCTCATAAAACGATAAAATGTGTTGCTTTGCATATCTCAAGTTCCTTTTCCACATTCCTGCCGTTACAGCAGGGTATTTAACACAAACACTCTAATTTGCCAAAACATTTGCTTCGACAAAAGTCGTGTAACAAAACAGATGGATAACAACACTCAAAATACAAAAATAACAACAGTTGCTGGATTTAGATCCATTGCAACTCACTCATACCGCCTGTTAAAGCTTATGAGAAACTCTATAAAACTTTCTTGTAGATAAAGTCAACATTTATTTTCTGTTGGATTTTATTAAAAATGAAACTAAAAGAACCTTAACATTACTTAAACCCGCGCCCCATAAGGAAAAGCAATATCGTCAATGCGCATAGTGCATGGGAAAAATAAATGCATGGGGTCCTTGGAGATGGATAGGGTTTTATCAGGTGGGTATTGCATCAATATTATGTAGATGGGCACTGTACCAGTTCTATTCCACACCTCCCCCAAACCAAGTTTTCTGGTGGCATAAGGGATAGCCTGCCATTGAAACAAACTCTACCAGTAAAGAAGC
>JBDLIP010000137.1 GCA_039714795.1 Pseudomonadota bacterium
TTTCAGCCCCGTAGCAATTCCAAATCTTGTCACAAACCTCCTGAAAAACATCCTTGAACTTCTTCTTGCAGCTATCTCTGATTTTAATAAAGCCATGCAAAAAGCAGATAATAATACAGATGGTCGGAAATAAGGACGCTAGGAAAAATAACATTTATAATCGTGTTTCGCGTTCTGTTGCTTGATCTTGCTGCGTAACGCTGTCTATAAAGTATTTTAGTTAGATTGTAAAGGTTATTTTTCCTAGCGTCCTAAGGTCCTCCACTCTAATCCTGTGGCTGCCCAGCCATCAGTATTAACTGTTTCTGGGCTATAGTCAGGGTTAACGTTTTTTGATTAGGAAAAATCTCCTTACCCACTCAAAACGCAAAAGAGCCGAAAATATCATAATCTTCATGAGATAACCCTGTCACATAAGTGGTCAGTTATTGACGCACAGCCTGGGAACAGATAACTTGGCTTAAAGGTTACACAAGCATCTCGTAGATCCATGATAGCAAAACCACTATGTTTCCAACAAATGATTGCACAGCTCCAAGAATTTTGGGGACAAAAGGGCTGTGTAATGCTACAGCCCTACGATGTAGAAGTTGGTGCGGGGACATTCCATTCGGCAACCGTTTTAAGAGCGCTGGGGCCTGATTCGTGGAAGGCCTGCTATGTGCAACCTTCGCGCCGTCCCACGGATGGGCGGTATGGTGACAACCCCAATCGAGTGCAGCAACATCACCAACTGCAAGTCATTTTAAAGCCATCTCCTAAGAATGTGCAGGATTTATATTTGCAAAGCTTGGTAGCCATTGGCATTGATCCGTTGGTGCACGATATCCGTTTCGTCGAAGATGACTGGGAAAGTCCGACGTTAGGAGCAGCAGGATTGGGATGGGAAGTGTGGTGCGACGGCATGGAGGTCACTCAGTTTACCTATTTTCAACAGGTCGGAGGCTTTGAATGTAATCCCGTTTCTGCAGAGCTCACCTATGGTTTGGAACGCCTAGCATTGATGGTGCAAGGTCTTGAAAACTTTTATGATCTAGATTGGAATGGCGCTGAAGGCAAAGAGAAAATCACTTACCGTGATGTACAGCTGCGTGTTGAGCAAGAGTTTTCAAAATACAATTTTCAATATGCCAATACCACCAAGCTCTTGCAACATTTCCAAGATGTTGAGGAAGAATGCCACAATCTTTTGGATCACAACCTTGCTCTTCCCGCTTATGAGCAATGCATTAAAGCCAGTCATCTCTTTAACTTGCTAGATGCTCGGGGGGTGGTCAGCGTCACCGAGCGCCCCAACTACATTGCTCGCGTACGCGCACTCGCCAAAGGATGTTGTTCCGTTTACCTGGGAGAAAATCCATGATGCAAACAGCTAATCTCTTAATAGAATTGCTTTCAGAGGAAATCCCAGCCCGTATGCAATTGCAAGCAGCAGCAGATTTCAAACGCTTGTTTACCGAACAGTTTAAGCAGGCGCAAATAACCTGGGAGACAATCGATACGTTTGTTGGTCCGCGTCGCTTAGTCCTTGTGGGTAAAGATATTTCAATCCAGCAACGAGATCGCACGCAAGAACGCCGAGGACCCCGGGTTAATGCCCCCACCAAAGCCATTGAAGGTTTTCTCAAATCAGCAGGCTTAAGCAGTGTAAGCGAGTGTGAGCAACGGGAAACAGACAAAGGTACTTTCTTGTTTGCCACGCAATACATAAAAGGACTAAAAACCTGTGATATCGTCCCCGATATGTTAACTGCCGTCATCAAGAGCTTTCCCTGGCCCAAAGTGATGCGTTGGAGTGGCAACACGCAACCCTGGGTCCGTCCTCTGCATAGCATTTTATGTTTGTTTGGTGACCAGGTGGTTCCAGGTCAGCTTGATCTGGGGGAAGCCAAAATCAAGTTCGGAAATTGCACGCTTGGGCATCGATTTATGGCACCAAACTCCCTAACGATCAAGTCTACAGAAGACTATTGGGAACAACTCGAAAGAGCTCTTGTCCTTGTGTGCCAAGGACCTAGAAAGAAAATGATTCAACACCAAATCAAGCACTTGGTAAAAAAACATAGCCTTGTTGTACACGAAGATCCCAAGCTATTGGATGAAGTCACCGGTTTAGTTGAATGGCCGCAGGCCATGTTAGGAAATATTGAACCCGAATTTATGTCTCTCCCCAGAGAAGTGCTGGTCACATCGATGCGCGTGCATCAAAAGTACTTTGCGCTTGAAAAAGCAAATGGCGAATTGGCTCCCCATTTTATTGTGGTTGCCAATATCAAAGCGCTGGATGGGGGAACGACACTGGTTAAAGGGAATGAAAGAGTTTTAAGGGCGCGCCTAGCTGATGCTCAATTTTTCTACGACCAGGACCGAAAGTATTCTCTTGAAGAACACGGTAAGAAACTAGATAGCGTGATCTTTCATGCGCAATTGGGAAGCCTGGGTCAGAAAATTGCTCGCATGCAGGGGCTTGCTGAACAATTGGCTCCTCACATGTCCGCCGATGTCACCCAAGCTCGGCGAGCCGCTCTTTTATGCAAAAGTGATTTGCTCACCGAAATGGTGGGAGAGTTTCCAGAACTGCAAGGCATTATGGGATCTTACTACGCTACACATGATGGAGAACCCACTGCTGTCGCACAGGCTATTGCCGATCATTACAAACCCCGTGGTCCGCAAGACAATTTGCCCACTGACTCTGTGGGAGATGTGGTCGCATTGGCAGACAAATTGGATACACTGGCAGGCTTTTTTGCTGTTGGCATCAAACCGACTGGAACGAAAGATCCCTACGCTCTAAGACGCACTGCACTGGGAATCATTCGTATTGCCGAACGGCATCAAGATCTTAATCTTATGCCGTACCTAACTAAAGCTTACGAGTTCTACACTGCAAAGGATTTGCAGTCCAAGGAACAAGTTTTGCAAGAGTTGAAAACATTTCTGTTAGATCGCCTGAAAGTACACTGGCGCGAGCAAGGACAGCGTCACGATCACATTGCTGCTGTTTTTGCAGTAGCGAAAGAAACTCCACTGGCTCTTTTGCATCAAAGAGTGCTTGCCCTGCAAAATCTAATGTACGGTAAAGATGCCGTTGGCGAGGATCTATTGAGCGCCTATAAACGCGCCTGCAACATCGTTCGAATCGAAGAAATAAAAGACAACAAGCGCTACAACGGAGACGTCAATACGAAAGCACTTGTCGAACCCGAGGAGCTCAAGCTACACCAATCACTGGTAACTAACCTAACCGAGATTGAATCCAGCCTTGCACAAAATGAATATTCACAGAGCATGACCTATCTCGCTAACCTTAAACCGGACATCGATGCATTCTTTGATAAGGTCTTAGTTAATGCCAAGCAAGAGGATCTGCGCATCAACCGCCTTAAACTGCTGGCTTTCATTCGTGATATCTTCAACAGAATTGCTGATTTCGGGGTGATTGAGGGAACGAAATGATTTGCCGTTGCATTGAAATGATGATCATGGTAGCAATGGCACTAACTTAAGGAGAAATCGTTTAGAACAAAGGGTTTGCAGCGATGAAGTATGGGCACCCACCTAAGGGTTCCCACAGGCAAAACGGCGGATTTGTTGAGGAAGGTGGCAAACTTAAGAACGAGATCGCAAGATCAATTTCTCGAAAATGACTTTCAGGTCAATATTGACGCCATTTCAGCGCTTAAGTTAGTGCCATTGGTCAAAAGATCTATTTCTAAAAGCTTGAAACGCTACAATATCGAAGAAAAAAAGAATTCAATTTTTTCTAACCTTGACTGTTTAATGTCAGGTTTAGCAATTTTTACCTTCAAATTTTCTTCTCTGTTAAAGTTTGACAGAATTCGCAATGCTGTAGACAAAGCAAAAAATAATTTAAAGCAATTGTTTAATTTAGAAAAAACGCCATGTGATACACAGGTTCGAACACGTCTAGATGTTATAACACCTGATGTTTTACGATCTAGTTTCAAAAGGATATTTGCTCTTTTACAGCGTGGAAAAATTCTTGATCTGCGCTGCACCCCGGGATATTTATAAAAATATTTAGAGAGGTTGGCTGGCTAAGTCGGAGAATGTTAAAAAAAAGGACAACCAGAAGTTGCCCCCTCTCTAAACATTTTGCGATCATCGGCGTCCCCGCCTGTACCGCAGGAGTATGAATAACATAGACTGAAGTTAGGTCCAAGCACATTTT
>JBDLIP010000138.1 GCA_039714795.1 Pseudomonadota bacterium
TTTTCCAATCCAGCTCTTGGCGAGCTGGGGAAAAATGGAGGCCGGGATGACGGCCCGTGGAGGATAAACAAATTTTTCCCTTATCCAAAACTCAGGTTAATTATCTGAGCACCGCTCTCAAGTGTTTCATGTTCCACCTTAATCTGGGGACCAAGACTTTTTTCTACTGGAGGAACCTTACCTTCAATGTATAAAGTTGGTTGTATACCTGTCCCGGTCATAAATTATGATATCTGCGCAGCGTTGCCTCGCTGATCTCTGACCTCTGATCTCTGATCTAAACCCTTCTGCGTGTCAATGCCAACACCATGCCCATGGTAAGCGCCAGTGCCAGCATCGACGACCCACCATAGCTCAAAAAAGGCAAAGTCATCCCCTTGGTCGGAATCAGGCCAAGGGTTGAGGCTATATTAATCATGGCCTGCAAACCAAATCCAGTCACCAATCCAGATACGGCCAGCAAACTGAACAAGTCATTTTGCAGCATCGCCCGCATCATGCTTCTTAAAACGATAAACATGAAAAGTCCGGCAATCAGGACGCACAAAATCATACCAAATTCTTCCCCAGCTACTGCAAAAACAAAGTCGGCGTGCGCGTCTGGTAGATTGCGCTTGATCACCCCCTCACCTGGACCTTGACCTAGCAAGCCTCCATGCATAAAGGCTTCCAGCGATTGAGTGATCTGATACTGACCGGAAAAGCGATCGGCTGGATTGGGACTAAGATATAAATCAATGCGCCGGGCCACGTGCGGTAGCAGCAAATATGACATAAACAAGCCACTTCCTCCCATTAAAAGCATACCGGCAATCCATAACAACGGCATACCAGCCAGAAAAAATTGAGCAAACCACACCACAATGATCAAAACCAACATACCAAAATCTGGCTGCAACACCAGTGCTGTAGCACAGATCAATAACAAGCTAAAGGCGATCAAACGCCCAGGCACTTGAGGACTCATATGCGCTTCGGAAAACATCCAAGCACTTAATACCACCAAACTTGGCTTGAGGTATTCTGAAGGTTGCAAAGACATACCCCCCAGCGATAACCAGCGGCGCGCCCCTTTGACTTCAACCCCGGTAAACAAGGTGGTAAACGTCAGCGCTAAACTCAGCAAGAAAATCAATACAGCCAAGCGTTTCACATTCTGAACCGATAGCAACGAGACACTAATCAGTATCAATGTTAACGGCAATAAATAAGCAGCATGGCGAAAAGCAAAATAAAATGAGGGTAAATTTAAATGCTGAGCAATACTAGGGCTCGCTGCAAAGGAAAGCATCAGCCCAATTCCCATTAAGAGAGCAATTGCACCCAGCACGGTGCGATCGACAGTCCACCACCATTGGCCTAAAATGCTATCGTCAGTGCGAGAAAGAACTGAATGCATTTACCTATTACTCCCAGAGCGCAATAAAGGCGAAAGATCCTGCACGCATTGACGAAAAGCCTCCCCCCTGGCTTCGAAATTTTTAAATTGATCAAAACTCGCACAGGCTGGTGCAAGCAACACCACGGCTCCCTTTCTTGCTTGGTTTGCGGCAGAAGCAACCGCCTGCTCAAGGGTTCCAGATTTGGTAACGACCACCCTCCCCTCAAGCCAGCTTGCAAACTGGTCAGCAGCTTCACCAATTAAATAGGCATGCTGCACTCGATTCAGATAAGGATACAATACCTCTAATGATTCTTCTTTAAATCTACCCCCAAGAATCCAATGAATGTTGTCAAATCGAGCCAGTGCTTGCATGGCCGCATCCACATTGGTAGCTTTGCTGTCGTTGACGTATCTGACACCGTTATGCATTGCCACAGTTTCTTGCCGGTGTGGCAGGCTTGTAAAGCTTTTGAAAGCTTCAATAATATCAGGTATTGAAACCCCCATTTGCTTTGCTGCTATATAAGCAGCTGCTGCATTTTGACCATTGTGTGGTCCTTGTAAAGTGGGAATATCTCTTAAATCAACAATGGGTTGCTGCAAAGCAAAGGCATCATCTACTAAAATGCCTTGATCAATATAAACGCCATTCGGCACAACAGAATGAACCGAGATGGGGATAACGTTTTTTGGGCCCTGCATTTTTTGGTAAATATTACGCGAGAGTATGGAGTCAACCCCAATAACTGCCGAATTTCCACCTGAAAAGATACTCTGTTTAGCCGCCACATATCCTTCAATGCCACCATGACGAATCAAATGGTCCGGAGTTAAGTTCAACAATATGGCAGTTTCAAAGTGAATTGAGCTTGTCAGCTCAAGCTGAAAGGATGACATTTCCAGTACAAAAGTGCTCTTTGGATCAGTCACCTCAAAGGAGAAGACACTGGTGCCAATGTTACCTGCAACATACGTTGGAACATTTGCGCAGTTTAAAACATGACCAATCAACGACGTGGTGGTGGTTTTGCCATTGGTTCCCGTAACACCAATATAACGCGCCTCTGGGTAACAACGCCCCAGCACATCGATGTCTGAAAGAATAGGCACACCTGCCGCAATTGCTTTGACAACGATTGGGTGCGGAGCAGGATATTTATGGGGAATTCCAGGGCTGAGCACCATGGCCGCTACTTGGCTCCAGTCCATACCTTCTAACTCAGTCACCGCGATATTTTTCTGTATAGCTTTACTGCGGGCAAATTGTGTATCGTCCCATGCCAATACTTTGGATCCTCCAGATTGCAAGGCCAGAGCTGCATAAATCCCAGTCCGCCCAAGGCCTAAGACCACAACCGTCTGTGCTGCAAAACAAGATGCTATGCTCATAAGGGGCGCACTACCTTAATTTCAACGTTGAAAGTCCCACCAAAGCCAATATGGTGGCAATGATCCAAAAGCGAATCACGATGGTAGACTCAGCCCAACCTTTTTTCTCAAAGTGATGATGGATGGGTGCCATCAAAAAAATGCGCTCCCCGGTCAGTTTGAAATAGCCAACCTGTAAAATCACTGAGACCGTCTCGACGACAAACAGCCCGCCAACAATTGCCAGCACAAGTTCGTGCTTGGTAATCAGGCTCATTGTCCCCAAAAGCGCCCCCACCGAAAGCGATCCAGTATCGCCCATGAACACCTGAGCTGGGGGTGCATTGAACCACAAAAAGCCAAGACTTGCTCCCACCAAAGCGCCACAGATGACAGCCAGCTCTCCACTTCCTGGGATGTAAGTAATCTGTAAATACTTAGCAAACACCACGTTACCTACCAAATAACTAATCAAGCAAAAACAAAGTGCCACAATCATTACCGGCACAATGGCCAAGCCATCCAAACCATCGGTTAAATTAACCGCATTAGAAGAACCAATCATCACCAACAAAGCCCAAGGCATAAACAGAAAACCCAAGGGAATCATCATGTTTTTACTAAAGGGTAAAGCCAGACCGGTGGCAAGTTCTGAAGGGGTGAACTCAACGATCCAATAAGCAGCGAATACACCAATGACCAATTGCCCGAGTAACTTAATCTTTCCGGGCAGCCCCTTGCTCGAGCGATGACTGAGCTTTAGATAATCATCTATTCCCCCAAGGCAACCAGTCGAAAGCGTCACAAACAAGACGATCCAAACAAATCCATTGCTTAGATCAGCCCACAAAAAAGTGCTGAAAGTCAGCGCCAAGAGAATCAATCCGCCTCCCATAGTCGGGGTGCCTTTTTTGGTCAACAGGTGACTTTCAGGGCCATCATCGCGAATGGGCTGGCCATCTTTTTGCATGGTTTTCAGCCAGCGGATAAACCACGGCCCCAGGACAAAGCTGATAATAAGCGAAGTTAAGACAGCACAGCCGGTACGAAAAGTGATATAGCGGAATACATTAAAGATCGCATGATCTTGGGTAAGTGGCGCTAGGAAATAATGCAGCATAAAAAAAACCTATCGTTCGTTTACTGTTATACCCGTCGAAATTTAAGCTCTGGGTTCGTCTGCCCAGACTTTGAATTTCGACAGTTACGACAATTGCCACCTAACATAACGGTTTGCAAAGATAAGCGCAACTGCACTTAAGTTAATTAAAAACCGTGGATAATGGTTTGCAGGGGTTGAGTTTTCATGAGCTGGAGCTGGAATTAGGAATAACACAAAACCCCAACAGCTCCTCTCGCTCCCTAGCGTTCCGGACAACAATCCACTTGTGTTTGAGGGCAGATTTGGTGATGCAGCCGATTTATTAAAAGATGAGTCTAT
>JBDLIP010000139.1 GCA_039714795.1 Pseudomonadota bacterium
AATTCGTGGGGGCGGCAATGAGCCCCCACGAATTTGCGACAAAAATGGGTCTCAGTATAGTTCCTCTCCTGACTCCCCATCTTTATAAGCAAAAGTACTATCTTGTACAAATATTATCCTAACATCTAAACATTGCTTCTTTGGATCTTTTTGAATATCAGAAGTATACTCAAGAGATGTCATCCGTGATGCCCTGGAAAATAAGGCACTTGAGTCGATTATGGTTTTAACTACTGCTGCTTTTTACTTCACTGAGGGAGTTAGTATCGAACTTTTTGATTAGAAAAAAAATTTAGCTTACCCACTCAAAACGCAAAAGAGCCAAAGAAATGGGATTGTCGGTAACACGTGATATGTCCTAATTAACCTAGGCAAAACAATTGTCAGAGATACCCTTTTACGCTACTTTGGCCTCAGATAGAACAGCCAATGATGGACTTGTACAGACCTTGCATAATTTACTCAAACCCGCACCTTTTTTCGAACTTTCTAGAAACTTAAAGTCTTGGGTGTTTCTCTTTACCATGGTCAGCTCTACTCTAGGTATATATTGGGGACTTTTTCTTTCGCCAGCAGATTACCGTCAAGGAGAAATGGTACGCATGATGTATATCCATGTGCCAGCCTCATGGTTGGCTCTTGGCATCTACACGCTGATGGCAGGGTTAAGCGCTATCCATCTTATTTGGAGAAATCCATTTGCAAGTCTGATTGTGAAAGCCGCTGCGCCGATTGGCATTTGTTTTGCACTTTTGAGTTTGATCACTGGATCACTGTGGGGCAAACCAACTTGGGGTGCCTGGTGGGTTTGGGATGCAAGGCTAACCAGCATGTTGATTCTCTTTTTTCTCTATGCCGGTTATCTGTTGCTGGTTCAGTCCTTTGAAAACACCTACTATGGCCAGCAAATGGGAAGTATATTGTTACTTGTGGGCGTGCTCAATATCCCCATCATCAAGTTTTCTGTCAACTGGTGGTACACGCTGCATCAGCCCGCAAGCCTTTTAAAATGGGGCAAACCTGCGATTCATAACAGTATGCTGGTACCGCTGATGCTCATGCTGGTTGCTTTTATAGGATATTTCCTGCTGGTACTCATCATAAGAGTTGAGAAAGAATGGGCGCAGCAGAGACGAAAATCTCTACAAATCCGGATTGTGCAGGGCATTCAATGACTGCAATGGATTATATAGGACTCGGATACGCTGCTAGCTTGTTTGTACTTGGCACACTTTTGCTGATCAGTTGGCGACAAAAATCTAAAGCCGCACAAGAATTGATACAACTTGAGAAGGAACATCCTTCCTCAAAAACATAAAATATTCTAATGAAACAAAAAACACAAAGATTGTGGTTTGTTATCATTGGAGCTCTCTCGATAAGTCTTGCTTTGTTTATTGTGCTGAGGACCTTAGAGGATAATATTGTCTACTTTTACACACCCAGTGACGTGCAAGTAAAATCAAGTCAAATCAAGCCTGGACAGCGCATTCGTGTCGGTGGTTATGTAGTCAGGGGAAGCATAACCCACACACAAGACCATAGTGCCTTAGAATTTGTCATCACGGACCATAAAAATCTCCTTCGTGTTTATTATAAAGGGGCCCTTCCTAATTTATTTGCTGAAGATCAGGGGGTTGTTGCCGAAGGAATATTGACCCTTCAAAACAAACTAATCGCTGACCGGATTCTTGCCAAGCATGATGAGAATTACCGACCCCCGGGAGCTTCATTATGAACATGGACTGTGGGTTTTATGGCGTGGTTCTGGCAGTGGTTTGTGCAGGGCTTCAGGGGTTGTTTTGTTAAAGGGTTCCTTTTTCAAACAACAAAAGTGGGGCGCACTCATAGAAACCTGCGCGATATTACAGTGCCTAGCTACAGGTTCAGCTCTGATACGCCTTATAACTCTCTACATTAATTCAGACACTTCAGTCGTCAATGTTGCTCTGAATTCACAAATGCAGCTTCCAGTTCTCTACAAATTAATCGCCCTGTGGAGCAACCATGAAGGATCTTGGCTGCTATGGCTCTTTTTCTTAAGCCTGGTCGGGGCACTTTTTGCGATCTTTAATCGTCATGCCCCCCCTGATTATAGAGCTAAAACCCTTAGTATTCATGGGGTGACAATCGTAGGTTTTTACCTATTCCTGATTTTTACTTCCAATCCGTTTGTGCGTCTCATCAACCAATCTATTCCTGCTCAAGGATTGAATCCGCTCCTAGAAGATTTCTCACTTGGCTTTCATCCTCCCATTCTCTATCTGAGCTATGCAGGGTTTTCTCTGGTGTTTGCCCAAGCAATTACTGTGCTTTGGCAAAAGGGCAAGGATCAATCCTGGGTATATTCCTTGCAATCCTGGAATCTTTTATCTTGGAGCTTGTTAACCATTGGTCTTGCCTGGGGTAGCTGGTGGGCCTATTACGAATTAGGCTGGGGCGGTTGGTGGTTTTGGGATCCGGTTGAAAACGCAGCCCTGGTCCCCTGGATCACCAGTACTACATTGATACACTCACTGAATGTTACACAAAAGCAAAACACACTCAAAAATTGGAGTCTATTATTGAGCCTAACTACGTTTGTTGTGTGTCTCATAGGTATTGTTTTTGTCAGATCCGGATTGGTCACTACAGTACATGCCTTTGCCATTGACCCAAATCGCGGCGTGTTTCTAGTGATTCTTGTAGGGGCTATTATAATTACAAGTTATCTGCTTTTTGCATTCAAAAAGTTACAGAGCAAGCCCCCCAACACCTCATTACTTTCCCGTGAAGGTACATTGTTTTTAGCCAGCATTGGCTTCTTTTTCCTCAGTGCCACTATCCTGTTTGCAACATTCTATCCCATTGGGCTTGAGGCAATGACGGGGCAAAAAATATCCGTCGGCGCTCCTTACTTTAATACCCTGCTAGTTCCTTTGGCACTGCCCCTGATGGTAATGATGGGATTTGCAGCCCTACAATCCTGGAAGCCTCAATCATTCACCACTTTGTGCGAAAAGCTGCTGCCCGCCTTCATTGCAACCATGGTAGTTTTCTTGCTGGTTTGGGTCTTAAATAAGCAAGCACCGTTAATGGCAAGTGCTGCCTTAGGATTTGCTGCTTGGATTGTCTCAACGACCCTGTTGGGGATCTGGCACAACGCACGCACCCTAAAAAAAATTCCTCGAAAAACACTGAATATGACGCTTGCACACCTTGGATTTGCCATGACACTTGTTGGTATGACCAGCGATGTCTTTTGGCAACAACACCAGCAGCTTGCCCTAAAGCCAGGCCAACACACCCAACTTGCAGGGCATTTGGTTCAATTCGTGGGTACACAACAAATTACAGCTCCGTATTTTCAAGCAATGAATGCGTCTTTTACGATGGATGATAAAAAGCTGGCCACGGCCCAAAGACGGCTTTACACCCAACAGAAAATCATTACGTCGAAAACGGGATTATTACGCGATGGGTTCTCGCACATGTATATCTCGCTTGGAGAATTCTTAAGCGATGACAAGTGGTTGATATCACTTACATGGCATCCTTTTGTTCTATGGATATGGTTTGGAGCAGTTATTATGGCATTAGGTGGATTTTTAGCTCTGATTACAACAAACTGGAGACAAACCTAATGCGCTGGCTATTATACCTGATTTTTTTGAATGTTACTTGTATGGCTCAAGCTGCACAAGTTACTAAAACCCGTGCTATTGCCGAACAGTTAAAATGCCCAACCTGTGTAGCTCAATCGGTTGCTGATTCTCAAGCTTCCGCTGCTAAAGAAATCCGCAGAATAATTTCCCAGAGGCTTGCCCAAAACAAAACCGAGCAAGAAATTATCACCGAACTTACTGAGCGCTACGGAGAGCATATTCTTCTGACCCCGCCGCTAACACCAAGCACCTACCTTTTATGGTTCTTGCCCTTTGTTACGTTCGGGTTGGGTTTGTTGATTTGGTTTATTCCTCACACCTTGAATACGGTTCTGTCGCATCTGTTGCCGTCCCGTAAAGATTGAGGTATCTTCACCAGGAAGGTAGGTGCTCAAATGTTCA
>JBDLIP010000140.1 GCA_039714795.1 Pseudomonadota bacterium
GAGTGAGCCGGGATCCAGTTTTTTAGTTTTGAGGGAAAAAATAATTGGATACCGGATAGCTCGATTTTGTGCCCAACGCCCTATATGCCCACTATCATGAGCACATAGGCAGCGTTGGACAAAATCGGCTTCCGGCATGACGGCCAAGACGGATCAAAGTACCTCTTATCCAAAACTCAGGTTATTTTACAGAGTTATCTTCTCCTTCTTTGAAGCTCCTCGCCTTTTCCTTTAGGTTCTGCTGTGGTTGAAGTGCGCCCTGTTTTTGCCATCTTAATTGCTTCTTTCAACGCACCCTCCATCTTAAACACTAAAAGTACGGCGTTGCGACCAGCAGACATATCTTTGAAAACTACATCATGATGTTTTAGTATTGCATCAAATACACTATACACAGTAACACTATAATATTTACCTCCCGGAGCTGGATATTCAAATAGTAGAGGAGATTCCTCTTGGCCTCCTATTTTACGAAATTCAAAGGAGTTATTAATATTTCCATTTATGCGTTGAGCAATAGCTATTTGGAGTACTTGATCCGCAGTTAACGTCTCGAATCGATGGACCTGAGCAGCCTGCTTTAAGACCTGAATCATGCCAATATTAACTACGTTATCTTGGGTAACGCCTCGATCTACAAAAATTTGTTTTATCGAACGTAACCTATTTGCATCAATTTCTAAGTTTCCTACCTCCGTGACTAATTCTTTATACAACTCTACAAGGGGTTTATCAGATATTTCAGTAGCCGTGCTTTGTTGAAAATTGAGGAACGTCACCATTACGATTGCTATAAAATAATAAAAAATTCTCATTTTAATTCTCCTTTTGATTTTAAACACAAATATCTATTTTTATTATTATTATATTTTCATTGTATTGGAATAACCTTAATTAATCATTAAGATTTAACGTATCTTCTCCATATCTCCGGGTAAATCTGAATTTTCCGATTCTAATCCGTTGATTTCTGGTGATAATTTTTCGCCAACAGAGCTATTTACCCGGAGATGTGGAGAAGATACAACAAATGACCCTGTTGTTTATAAAATAATTGGATCCTGAATCGCAAAGATTTTCCAATTCGCGCGACTTACAGTCGCACGTTCGGAAAATCAGCGTTCAGGATGACGGCCCGTGGGTAGAAAGTGCAGTTATTTCATATCCAAAGTTTGATACATTAACATAAAAATGATATCATAACCATGGTGATAAATTAAAAAAAAAGGAACATCGTTATGATTAACAAAACTCAGACTTCTTTGCTTGTGGGAGCGTTGACTTTGACTATAGCATATGCACACAATTCTTTTGCTCATGTTTACGATGCCGTCTTAAATGGCGACGATCTCACATCCGAACATAGCCACGACAAGGGCGGTTCCCTTCCGCCACAATCAAAATCCACCTCAGGACATAGTGCTGATGATAACGCATTAAATGGCAATGATCTCACATCCGAGTATAGTCATGACAAGGGTAGTTCCCTTCCTCCACAATCAAGGCATGTCTCAAGAAGTGGTGCTGTTGCCAGACTAAACGGCGATGATCTCACTGCTGAATATAGCCACGACAAAGGCAGTTCCCTTCCGCCACAGTAAGCGATACGAAATATAGAAAAATGGGGAGTTCTCCACCAAGCACTCCCCTACTCTACTCCTTTGAACTTATGAATTTTTTGCAAAGGGTCATCCCCCCCTTTCACACTTCTCCTACATCGCGTAACATAATCTTAGGCAAAAAATAACATAATTGGAAATCCGCATGCCCTTAGATTCCATTAAAGCCATTTTAATGCTGTTAGGTATTGTGGTTGCAACGTCCTGGGTGTTTTGGCGTTTAAAGCTGCCGATTTTGTTGGGCTATATCGTTATAGGGGTCTTTGTGGGCCCTCATGTACTTGGATGGATCGTTGATGCCAAAGTAATCCGGCATGTGGCTGAATTCGGTATTGTTTTGTTGCTATTTACCATCGGGCTCAAATTTTCCTGGCGCCGACTGTTTTCCATGTCGCATTTGGTTTTTGGCTATGGTGGGCTGCAAGTCTTGTTTTGTATCCTGGCCACTTTGTTGGTTGGAAATTGGATTGGTCTCACCCTGGCCCAATCCATTGTCATCTCAGGAGTGATTGCCACCTCTTCCACCACCCTGGTACTCAAGCAATTGTCGGATCAGGGCGATCTGCGCTCACAGCAAGGATACAATGCCATTGGCATTTTGTTGTTCCAGGATTTGGCTGTGATTCCTTTTCTGGTGATTATTCCAAGCCTTGTGACTCAGTACTTAGGCGTCGTGCTTATTTTTTCCCTGGCCAAGGGTGTGTTGGCCATCGTTATCATTTTAGGACTTGGGCGTTGGATTTTAAGGCCACTCTTCCACCGCATTGCTGAAACTGGGTCCAGTGAATTGTTTACCTTTGTGGCACTTTTGGTGGTTCTTGGATCAGCTTGGTTTTCACACATGCTTGGTTTATCCCATGCCCTGGGATCGTTTGTGGCGGGTGTGTTGCTAGCTGAAACCGAGTTTCGGCATCAACTGGATGTTGAAATGCGCCCCTTTAGGGATGTGTTGCTGGCGCTCTTTTTTATATCAATCGGCATGGAGTTTGAAATTGTTAAAATTCCTGAAACCTGGCCATGGATATTCCTACTATTTTCTGCCCTGGTGGTGTTCAAAGCGGTATTAATCTCAATACTTGGTTTGTTATTTGGCTTGCATCGCAGCATATCACTGCAAACTGGTATCATTCTGGCCCAAGGCAGTGAGTTTGGTTTTAGCATTTTGTTTCTGGCCAGCCGGTACAATGTCTTGCCACCTGACTATAGTGAAGTGGTCTTGGGCGCTTTGTTAATGAGTATTGCCGTCTCTTCCCTGTTGATCCACTATCACCGGTGTTTAGCCACATTTGTTGACGGCATTGCACAATTCATTTTTCCGTTTTTAAAGACAAGAGCTGTTGTACTGCCTGAAGCAGAACTTATCCCCACAGGTCTTAGGGAGCATGTGATTATTTGTGGCTTTTCTGAAATTGGTCATGCAACTGCCAAAGTCTTGGATCAACTCAAGATTCCCTATGTGGCTCTCGATACCAACAGCAAAGTTATCCAGTATGCAAAGCAGATTGGCTGCCCGATTATCTATGGTAACGCTAAGCAGTACGATCTGTTAAAAGCCGCGGGAATCGAAGAAGCAACAGCCATCATCTTAACCCTTAGCTCGGAAGAAGAATCTTTGGGTATTATCAAGCAAATCCAGCAACGCTACAAGCAAGTCTCTATCATTTGTAAATGTATCAAGAACAGTCAAATAAAAGCATTCTTAAATGCCGGGGCGCATTTCGTGGTCTCTCAAGAGCAAGAAACCAGTCTTGGTTTAGCCAAAGCCGTGTTGTCCAAGTTCGACTTTTCTAAACAAGAGATACGAGAGATCTTAAGGCAAAGCAAGCTTTAATAGACAAGCATCGCAACATCAGCAACTCGAAAAAAAGTGATCCCAATTTGAAAAACTTGGCTCTTTTGAAAAATGAGTGGGTAAGTCAAATTTTATGTCGGTGAGCAGTGTGTATTGAGTTTGTTAAAATCTGAATCTCCTGCAAGTAAATAAATCATTGTTTTAAATGATTTATTCTTATCCCATTTTACTTTTCTTTTTACTGCTTGTTTGTTGGAAGTTCGTGGGGGCGGCAATGAGCCCCCAGATGTTTTTCAAAAGAGCCAAAAACTTTTCTCTTGAAAAATCTTTTGGTTTCAGTGGCTTCGTTGAAAATTGAGAATAATTGTTTTTTTTTTGCTTTTTACTATTGATTTTAGAAAAATTTTAGCTTAATCTGTATCTTACGCGATAGAGGGTGCAGACACACACCTCTACCGCTACCACCGGCTGATCTTAAGAGGATCAAACCAATGATAGTGACAATATACGCGTTCTTATTTCGTTTTGCCAGTGCAAACGTGTGCTTGCAAGATGCTGCCGCTTGGCTGCCTTTTGGAGTAGGATGTAATGTAGAGTTGCTATTGTCTAAGCTTGTGGGGGGCTCCGGAGCT
>JBDLIP010000141.1 GCA_039714795.1 Pseudomonadota bacterium
CCCATTTTCATTCTCCTGAATTGTTACGGTTATACAACAAACCCAGGGGCTGAAAAACTCACTTATTCAACTGTCCAGTTTTTGGGGTGCAGCGCAGTACACTAGTTTTCTGAAAGTGGCACCCCCAGAATTAATGTTTATTTATTACGTGAATGTATAATTGAGCAAAAGTTAAAAACAGACGATGTAATGATCAATTCTTAAAAAATGCTTTATTTTCAGCCCATTGAAGTAGCATAGCTTTTTATATGGTGGTATATAGCAGGAGCCTAAATGCCAATAAGATGTACCTTCAAACATCAATATATGCTCAGATAAATTTGCGAATCTGGTTAATGCTAATGTTTTCAGGAGTTTTGGAGGGGAGGCTTTCCTAGAGAATTTGAAATTTAATGCTCAATTAATTCCGTGAATATCGGTGATTATGGAATTAATGTAGCTTCAGGGTGTCATGAAGTACAGTGGATTTTATATCCATTGAGTAAATCGTGTGTTGCCTCAATATTCAACTGATTTGATCAATGGTTCAGGGCAAATGCATTGCAAGCAGCGTCTTTCAGATTTTCCATAGCAATAGGGAATTGGACCATAGCTAATCCGAGATACGCCTAATTCCATAAGTACTTGAGAAGTTGTTGATCTACGGTGACTACCAAAAATCTGAGTGGACAAAGGATAACCCCTCAATGGTGGTTGTTTGCAAACTGTGATATGAAGCAAATATGAACATCACGCAAATTACCCCACGCCAAGCACAACAGTTATGCCGAGAGATCACAACCACTTTGCCTGAATGGTTCGGGCAACCTCAATCCAATGAACGTTACGTCAAAGGCATGCTGGAGCGCACCTCTTTTGCCGTACAATCTGGCGAACCATTTGTAGGATTATTAGCGCTGGAATTTCCGTTTCCCAATAATGCCAACATCTATTGGATGGGGGTTAAACCTAATTATCACGGCCAGGGTATTGGAAATGCCTTGATTAGCGCAGCTGAGGCTTATGCTGGGCAACAAGGTGCTACAACAATCACTGTTGAAACTCTCAGTCCAAAAGCCAGCGACGAGTACTATCTAAAAACTTTTGATTTTTATTGCAAAGTTGGCTTTCAGCCATTGTTTGAGTTATGTCCTTATGGACCAGAACAACCAATGGTGTATATGTGCAAATATCTTCAATCTGATATTACAAACTGATAGCAATACTCCAAAAACTCCTCATCACCAATTGCGCTTATTTTTTCATCCACAATCTGTCCGTCGTGCTTGGCATAAAAATTCCGGGCGCTGGTATTGTCCTTTAAAACCCAGAGCACAAACGTAGCTATATGTTGCTCGTGGAACCATTGTCGGCATTTTGTAAATAACTCTCTACCAATCCCCTGACCTTGATGCTCTTGTAAAAGATAAATGCCATAGATCTCACCAACCTGGTCAGACTGCTTCTTGGGTTTTGCAGGGCGATTTTTTAATTCTGCTTGCATAAGTCCTGTCACTGCAAAACCAACTATCTGATCTTTATACAAAACCATAAGTTGAAAAAAATGTGGAGACTGCAACATCTCTCTTCTTAAACGCAAGCGCTGTTCGTAGCTGATATTTTCTAGAAATTTCGAATCCATAATACCTGCATAGCTCGTCTGCCAAGATTTTACGTGAACTGCTGCAATGCCTTCGGCATCTTGAATGTTTGCTTCTCTGATTACGTATCTATCTGTAGACATATTTCCATAACTTGATTGGATTTAGGTCATTTGACCGAGCTGCCGCATCATCGTAAGGTCGTCCGTGACGCGCCAATGCTCAACAATCTTACCATTATCAATACGTTCAATTTGCATTTGAGTAACCTTTATTGTTTTTCCTGTCGGCGCCAGACCAAAAAAATCACCTAAATGCGTACCGTACATCGTTGTACGAATAGCAACCTGATCTTCAGAAACAACTAGATTTTCAATAACATACTTTAAATCAGGAAATGCTTCACGTATCGCGGTCACAATAGGTTTTATGCCTTCTGGACCACGCGGGGGATTAGGCATGCCAGGGCTATGGTTAATGTAGTCAACACTCACGATTTCATCTAAAACATCAAGCTTACCTTGATTCCAAACTTCTTCAAAATAACGATTAACAATTATTTTGTTCTCATTCATAACTGACATATTAATTCTCCTCATTTTGATTCAGCACTGGTACATATCACTATTTGCAAGCGCCTTGCGCCCTGCATCTCTCAGACTACCCATAGCATGGCTGTAGGGAATCGGGCCATAGCTAATCCGAGAGACGCCTAATTCCATGAGTTTTTGAGGCGTCGGCCCATCGGGCAAAACCATTATGTTTACTGGTATAGGAGAAGCTTCGCATAAATATTCAATTAAGTTTTCATCTTTTAAGCCTGGCGCAAAAAAGCCATCCGCGCCAGAGTTTGCATAAGCTGAGGCCCGATGAATCGACTCTTCAATGTACTCATCATGATTTTTGGAGGCAACTTTTAAAAAAGTATCGGTCCGAGCATTAATAAATATGGGGATTGAAGCGGATTGTGTCCATCTACTATGGCTTTAATACGCCCGCATTGGTCATCGCAGGTATACAGCTCACCTGTTCCTATTATTTGATCTTCAAAATTTATTCCCACAGCGCCTACATTTATAATTCTTGTAACATTTTCTTGTATCTGTATTGGAGTTTGGCCATAACCTCCTTCCAAATCAATTGTGACGGGTAGATCAACGCTTGCAATGATTCTCTGCAGGTTTGCAATCACTAAATCAAAGGGAAGTTTTTCCTCATCCTCATAGCCATGAGCACTGGCAACTGACCAACTACTTGTAGCTATTGCCTGTGCCCCAAGTTCTTGCAGAACTTTAGCGCTACCAGCATCCCAGATATTAAACAAAACTAGAGGCTTGCCTTTGGTATGTAGCTTCCGCAAAAGATGCGCTTGCTCTAATTGATTCGCCATATTATGCTCCTTTCTTTTCATGTTCAATCAGCCATTTTTTCCGGGTCAGACCGCCACCATAGCCGCCCAGTTCACCATTGGAATTGATAATCCGGTGACAAGGAATCACAATGGCCAACTGATTGGCTCCATTAGCATTGGCAACAGCCCGAAAGGCAGAGGGTTTGCCAATAGCTCTTGCTTGCTCTGCATAACTTCTGGTTTCTCCATAGGGAATGCGCATGAGAGACTGCCAGACTGTCTTTTGAAAAGGACTGCCAAGCAGATGAATTGGTGTTTTAAATGATTGCAAATGCCCTGCAAAATAAGCTTGCAGCTCTGCTTCAATTGAAACTATAGGATTTGTACTGCCTGGAATAATGGCTGATTTTGTGCTGGTGCGGAGCCTTTCTATTTCACGCTCAAGGCCTCTACGGTCGACAAATTCGAGCAAATATAATTTTTGCTCATCAGCGATAGCTAGCATTGGTCCAAGTCGTGTGTCCAGCCACGATGCTTTTAGGATCTTATCAGGCTTTAGTAGAGTAGGAGCAGCTCCCATGATGCGAGAAAACGCGTCTCTAAAGCCGCTACTGGACTCATATCCCGTATCAAGCTGAGCATCAATTACTGACGATCCTTTCCGTATGTGCTTCATGGCCAATCCCATGCGCCGCGCCCTGGCATACTCAATGAATGTCATACCAAATCGTTTTTTAAACTGACGCCGCGCTGTGGAGGCGTCAACCGATAGGTTTTGAAAGTCTTCATCCTTCCAACGCTTTTCAGGATTTGCCTCAACCGCCGATACCAACGTTTGCACCAGTTCAGAAACCTGATTGGGATGAGATAGCGGCCTGCAACGCTTGCACGGGCGAAAAGATGCCAATAGCGCAAGTTGCGCTGTGGCAAAGAATTCGCAGTTTTCAAATTTTGGTTTGCGGGCAGGACAAGTTGGGCGACAAAATACACCAGTGGTTTTAACTCCCACATAGGGGTTTTGTGTGAAACGCCTCCAAAAGTACCAGTAGGATCAGAGAGATCCGAAATTTAAGCGTATGTTGTCAATCATCTCATCAAGATCTGGCATGC
>JBDLIP010000142.1 GCA_039714795.1 Pseudomonadota bacterium
GTTTTTGATGGCTCTCTTGAAAAAGGCTTTGGCAGCAACTTTATCCCTCTTGGCCCGCAATAAGAAATCAACTGTGTAGCCTTCCTTATCAACTGCTCTGTATAGATAAACCCATTTGCCACTCAGTTTGATATAAGTCTCGTCCATTCTCCAGCTACTGCCAACAGGCTTTTTGCGTTTACGAACACGCTTGTCGATCAGTGAAGCAAAACGTTTAACCCATATTTGCAGGGTTGAGTGGTCAACACTTGCGCCCCTCATCAGCATCATCTCTTCCAACTTGCGATAACTGAGAGAGAATCGAAACTTCATATAGATAAACATCAGGATTACTGAAGCTGAAGAACTGAATCCATTAAAATGATGTGAGAGTTTTTCTGAAACTTTGAACATTTGAGCACCTACCTTCATGGTGAAGATACCTCAATCTTTACTGGACGGCAACAGATGCGACGGAACCGTATAACACACACACCAACTTGGAAAATACCCCAGCCTTTTTCTACTCTTAATCGCCTGCCATCTTGACAGAGGTATTGAAAGCAAGCTAAGCAACAACAATCAAAGAGTGGCAGAATTTAATAACGAAGCAAAGGGAGAGGTATCCATGTTTGTTGGCTATTTTCGCTGTCTAACGGCGCGGGTTGTGATTGTTAGCTATCTGTGGTCGCAAGTTTTAGGTGGTTTTGCTTGTCAAGCTACAGACCAGACTACAGAGCAACAAGCAAATCTGGAATATTCTAGTGCTGGCGCAAGTTACGGCTTGAGCTCAAGTTGTAGCTCTACTGAGGAAAATAGCTACAGCCCTATTACAATGGTAGGTTACAGCAGTGAACCTGTTTTGTGGTGGAGCTCTGACACAGATAGTTATACCTATAGTTCCAGCAGTGATTCCTCCAGTGATACAGATGATAGAATCCCCGAATCTCGCTATCACTACAGTGAACAATTGAATCACATTTTACACAACCTGTCGCATTGGCCTGGAGATTGGCAGGGAACTGTTGAGCAGAAACAAACTGATCAAACCTGGAGCCAACGGAAACTGTTGATTCAGCGGCATCAAATTCGTTTTTGGCAAGATCAACCGCCGCAAAATGATGCAAAAGAATCTCTAGCTCCTTTGGTTTTATCTTCTGTGCAAAAGTTGGATATCACAGATAATCAGGTGACTTTAACCACAGGTGAGACAAGTCATGTGTTTAGAGCCCCAGTCGATTCACAGACTTGTATAAGCACGCTACAGCAGTTTTTTGCGCATCAAAAGCAGTGGGAAGCTTTACATCATTTAGGAACATCTTTTGTTGATCGCGCGGTTACCTGTGGGCGGATGATTATAGAAGAATATGATGTTCCCAATCGTCTCAAGACGATTCCTGCGGCTAATGTAGGAGGTATTGCCGGTGGTGATAAGTTTATCGTGCATGGGATTTTGTTTAAGTTTGCCAAGGATCAAGAAATAAAAGATGAGGTCTGGCTGTATGGCGGTAAATCGCAAAAAGATCATTTGGCCTTTAAAAATGCCGGGCAAGAACTGCTGGGAGCTCAGTATGTTACCAGTTATGGGGGATTGTTTGAAACTCCGTTGATGGCAGTGATTGATTATCGTGGCTATCGATTGATGGCAACTTCGTTGATCCCGATTACATCTACCTCTTTGGTTTATGGCTCAGCTGATGCTGGTAAAACAGTCCATGATGCGAACCTGCAAGTAAGACAAGCTATGGATCAGATGGGAAGTGCATTTAACCTGCAACCGCACCCGGTAAAAAACATCAATATGGCTTTGTGCTGTGATGTGGAAGTGCATGAATGCGAGTTGAACCAAGATCAGATAAGCTATTATTGTCTCGATCTGGCTCGAGTTTTTCCTCCTGAAACCATGCAAAGTCTTGATACTGCCCAAAGTGTGTTTTATCAAAAACTGCGTCCTGAATTTGTGAGGAACTATTCTCAACCCTTAAATGCCGATGGCTTTACTGATTGGGTGGGAGATGCGCAGGCCCAGCAAGATAACCAAGCCTTGCTACAAGCCACCCTATATCTGCGTAAGAAGACAATTCCAACAACTGTAACGCAGCTGCTAACTCCTGAGGTTATGAAGCTTCTACGTCAGTCGATGAGTAAACAAGCGGCGACTCATTCACAAGAGTTGCGCCCGCTACCTTTAGTTACAAGCCTGCACCAACAGGGATTAAACGTTCGGCATTTAGGGCTCATTTGGCAATATTTGCAAGTTTTACCAAGGCTTGCAGACTTGTCTGATCCTCAAGATAGACAAGATTGGAAATTTCTCCAACAACATGTGGCCAATGTAATGGTGTTGCGGGTTTTGAAAGATTATGCCCGGCAGTGTTTGCGCGCCGAAAGCCAGAGCGGCGATGATGGCAAGGAAACTTTGCTAGAAATCATGAACGACATCACCTGCAAATCACCGCAAACTCGGGGGTTTTGGCAACAACAGGTTCCGCAGCTGTTACGTAACAAGTTTCAGATTGATATTGCTGATCTTTGCACATTCTTGCATCAAGGCTACTTGTTGAGCAACTTCTGCCGCAGCATGGGGGTATTGTTAAACCATCATGTTTTTGCGCGCTTCTGTCATTACTATGATAAAAGCATTGCCTTTGAGTACGGCTTGTCAGATATCGTCGACATTCGGCCAACCATTAAATATCTCAACATAATTGATCTGGCCAGCGGGATTTATCACACTATGAAAGCGCGAAAGGCTAGAAATCCGCACTCCCGGGTCGCCTTGGAATACTGGCAAAGAGCTCAAGAAAAGTTGGCTCTCTGTGCTTTGACCTGGCCGTTTACCAACTCAGCCTTGTTGCCACAGGCGCTTGCGGAGTTATTAAAGGGGTTGAAAACCAGCATCAACCAGATTAAGCAAGCGCAGGCAGCCAATCCTTCTGCAAATTTGCGGATGTCTCGAGCGCTAGCAGCGTATTCAAAGACTCCTCCACATTCACCACGACAGCAACCCAAAGCAGACCTTGACTCAAACCAACCGGCACCGACTGCTTCAGGAACTTTGCCTGACAACAGTGACTGCATCAGCTCTAATCCCAACAATACGTGGTGGCAGTCTTTTGCAGCAAACCAAGCAGGACTACCAGGGGTTGCCGCAGCAAACTCAGAAATTGTCAAGCGTTTGCTGCAAAGCACTGAGGCGGAAATTGATGTGGTAGTCCAGGGTATTTATCAATTACAACACACCCCCCTGCAATCGCAACGGGATCGACTCAGGGTGGCTCGGTTGATTTTACGGCTCCAGCCTGTAGAAGTGCTACTGAAGGATCAAATGATCGATGCTTTGATACGTGATCTAAAGCAGGTGCAATTGGGCAATGCTGCTGCGAATAAAATCTTACAAAGATTACGGCAGTATTATAAAGGCCAAGCGCATGCTTACAAACAAGCCAGTCCTGCGCAACGAGAAAACCTACTATTACCTCGGGTGACTCTGCGTTTGTTTGACCAACCAACTGGCTATCGTTGCCAGCAAGATAAGGCCTATGCCTTAATGGGCATTAATGCCTATGGAGAAAAGGCTTCCATGTTGCAACAGGAAATGCTTGTGCCTTTTGGGCTTAGCAGTCAACCGACAGCTGCTAATTTTATCACAGACAACGCTGTTGGTTTGTGGCAGAAACTATTGTTTGGTCGGGGCAGTGCGCCGGCGACGTTGCTGGTGTTTGATGATGTTGATATTTGGCAACCACAAGAGGATAGCTTACTCGATAAAAAAGTTTTAAAATCCCTAAGCCGGGGGAAACTAGCAACGATTTTAAAGCATCACCCGGAACAACAAGCGGGATTTACGGTTAAGAAAACCCATCATGTATTGCTATAGGCACCTGCAGATGAAAAGGTAAAATTCGCTTTTTCGTGTGGTATAATATAAGGATAAGTTACCCCAGTCCTTGGAGTTATAATGCGGAGCTAT
>JBDLIP010000143.1 GCA_039714795.1 Pseudomonadota bacterium
GCTAGGTACAAAGGATTGTGTTGGATCCACGAAGGTAGACATTACAAGAAATTAAATCCTGTTGTACCTTTGCATCGCGAAAAATTAGATCAGTTCATGGCCCAGTGTGAGACAAGCTGCAATATCGGTAATCTCAGGGAAAATTTCCGCTGAAGTAGATTTGGATTTTTAGAAAGACAGGATAGATTTCAGGAAGAAACTTCCGCGTAAACCCTTTTTTGGCAAGCTTTTTCAGGGATTACCAATTTTCGTCGTCTGAGAAATTACGCAGTAACAATCACGTGAAATCGAGCAAAAATTTATCGTTTTGGATCGAATCTCTAAATGCCATATTTTTTTGGTGTTTACAATAAAATCTATTTTATCTAATATCCCAATATGAATTTAATTTTAGGCCAGGAAAAAGTAAAATGGGTGGAACTAAAAAAGTAGCCACACAAGTACACGAAAACGTTTTGCCGCACACAAAACCGCTATTAGATGACATCAGCAAATTAATTGATGATGCAAAAGGGCATGTTGCACGAGAGTATAATTCCACCCAAGTCCTACTGTGCTGGCTGATTGGAAAACGCATTGATGCAGAAATCTTAAAATCTCAGCGAGCAGAGTATGGTGAAAACATTGTCGTATCTCTTGTGAAAGAGCTTTCAGCGAAATACGGCAAAGGGTACAGCAGGCCAAATCTCTTTAGAATGATCAAGTTTGCTAAGCTTTTTCCGGACCGTGAAATTGTCTCAACACTGTCGAGACAATTATCTTGGTCCCACTTTATTGCGGTTTGTTCCATTGAAGAGAAGCTCAAGCGAGAGTTTTACACCGAAATGTGTCGCGTCCAACACTGGAGCGTGCGAGCCCTAAAGAAGCAGCTGGATGGAATGCTTTATGAGCGAACTGTTTTGAGTAAACAGCCAGAAACCGTAATCGAATCCCAGATTGCTGCATTAAAGGCTCATGATGTTATGAGCTCAGAACTTGTCTTTAAAGACCCTTATTTCATAAATTTTATTGGAGGACCAGAATCCTTTTCTGAAAGAGAACTTGAAAACCTGATTCTCGATAACATCACAGATTTTCTTCAAGAATTGGGATCTGACTTTTGCTTTGTTGCCAGGCAGAAAAGAATGAGCACAGAAAGGAAAGACAGATACTTAGATTTGTTGTTTTTTAACCGCCGCCTATGTCGACTGATCGCTGTTGATTTGAAAATTTCGGAGTTTGAACCTGCTTACAAAGGACAAATGGAGTGGTATCTGAATTGGCTTGATAGACATGAGCGCCTCCCTCACGAAGAAAAACCTGTTGGAATTATTTTGTGCGCCGGCAAAGATCAAGACGACATTGAATATCTTGAAATGAATAAAACGGGTATTCATGCGGCACAATATTTAAAAGAGCTCCCACAAAAAGAAATTCTAGAACAGAAATTAAAGCAAGCAGTTTCGATAGCTAAAGAAAATTATGCAAAAAAGAAAATTGCTTAGAGAAAATAAACGGCAAATTCTTTCAGGTCTTGACTGCGAAAACGATACTGACTAACCTGCTTGCAGGTTAGTCACAATAGAAGACTTAATTGGCGGTGAGTCTAAACCGGGAATTTTTCAATCACCTTGTTATATTCTTTTTGTGCCTCGCCAATTGATAACTGAGAATAAATTTCTAAAGATTTGCGGCTCTCGTGTCCAGAATATGGTTGAATGAGCGCATCATCGATGCCTTGTTTTTTAAGCCAGGTCAATAAAAAATGGCGTAGCTTGTGTGGAGAAATAGATCTAGCAATGCCAGCTTGCTTGGTGTATTCTGATAAAATTCTACGCACTCCACGGTCGGAATATTTTTTCTTCCACGATGATTCAAATAAATGCGTTGCTCCTTTTTGCAGAGAATCCTGAATATGCATAGCCAAGGTTTCTTTGAATGAGGCAGGAAAGGGAACCATGCGGGTTTTGTCTCCTTTGCCTCGCTCTATGCGGATTTGACAACGGTCAAGGTCGACATCATTAAGCTTAACATCGATAACCTCACTGACACGCATACCTGTGTAGAGAAGAGTTTTGATCAGGATCATATGGTTCATATTTTTCGAACGCCAAACACTTTCATAATACTGCTTAATTTCTTCCTCCGTGGGAACATAGGGAAGATGTTTGGGTTTGTTTTTTCTTTTAACAGCAAGTTCTTGACGAATGTGACGAAAGACTTCACGAAGATAATCATAGTCTGGATGTTCAGGTCTCAAAAGCTTGATTAATTGTTTGGCTTTTTTCTTTGATGGGGTTCTAGAGATTGTCATAGTAAAAATTCCTATGGTTTAGGGGGAGATAAATCAAGACGCTTACGTATATCAAGTAAAAAAAGTCCGTACGGATTAATATGCGCATGAATAAGAGGCGAAAGAGCACGTTTATCCTCAGGTGTTAGTCTGTTTTGCCATTTTGGTGTATTTAACAATGTTTGCAGCATTAAGGTATTCATATACACCAAGCTCGTCTGGAGCAGGCTTAAACAGAGCATCGACAATTCCTGCTCTTCCTTGAAATTGCTATTAATTTCCCCTTTTTTTCCATAAAAAATGAAATCATTAACACCATTCCAACGCTCTACTACGTTTAATCCTTCGTGGATTTCTTGCCGCAAAGATTCAGATTGAAGATAACGACACAAAAAAATTGTTTTAACGGCACGCCCTAATTCAATCAGAGCCTGATATGTTGGGTGGTTTTTATTGTCTTTGGTAAATCTTCTCAAGATCTCTTCAGCATTGGCCGTCCCAAGACGCAGAGCGGTCGTATATTTAATAATTTCGTCATACTGTTCAATGATTAAATCCCACCTTATGGGACGATCTAGGATATCTACGAGCTGGTCATATTGTTCTTTATCGCCAATCTCAACGACAGCAAGTTTCTGTCGCCCGATGGTTTTTAAGCGAGGCAAGAGGTCAAAATTTAGGATATACGAAAAAGCAAAACCGATAATTGTTTGGCCTGCACTGTCTACATAACCACTTTGTACATCCATATTTGTGCAATGGTGCAGTACTCCTTCAATCATGGAGGCTACCTCTGAAGATGTGCACGTTTTAAGCTGTGAAAAGATGCAGGCAGCTTTTTTGTCGAGATGCCAATAGATCATTACTCCAGGCCCCCGATAACGCACATGCCACTCTGACATTAGATTTTGATCCCAAGCCCCAAACTTTTTCGAATCACAAGCACAGGACGTTAGATCTTCTCCCCACAATTCACTCTGTCGAATCTCAAAAATAGTATTTGCTAGTTGAGTTAAAGCTTGGCGGAGATTGGAAGAATTTATGTAGCGACGTCGAATGTAGCGTAAATCCTGATATTTGATTTCCTTATTACCAGAAGCAACTCGCTTAAGCCCCGCATTGCTACCGTACGCGTATAGACAGAGCAACAGACGTATTTGTAGCTCTTCCTTGTCCAGATATTCCCTAGTACCAACGGATTGGAATATAGACGTCAAACCAACCCTTAGATCTGTTTCCTTTAATACATCTAATAATGAAATACTTGACCATCTCTCAAAAATTTCATGCCTGAGCTTTTCAATGTTCGGTGGAGGCTTCTGTTCTTGAACAGGAGTCAATTTTATCCAACCTTTCTTGTTTTTCTTGATAATTTTGACTTTGCTGTTTTTGGGTAGATTTTTATTTAGAAGATGTAGTGCTTTTCGCAACTTATTTTTGAGGGTACCTACAAATTCATTGCCAGATAAGGGTTGTTTGAGAGCCTCATAATGCTTGCTTTTCTCTTCCTTAAAATTTTGTGGTATACCCAGGATGTTTCAAACTGTTGAATCCAGCCTCTGAAAATTATCATTGATCCGCCCAGTCATAGACATGGCAATTTTTGGCCAAGTAACATCA
>JBDLIP010000144.1 GCA_039714795.1 Pseudomonadota bacterium
GGATAGATTTTTTACAAAAAATTCTCACTTTTTAAAATTTCGTCAGGAATAGAGTGAAAAAAATCAAAGTACCGTGGTAATACGGCTAACCCAGTCCCCTCCCCCCGGGGTATTTGTAAAAACGTTTAGAGAATCCAGATCAAGATGCAGAACTTTATGTTACACTCGATCTTGAAACGCCATTGACAAACAACAAGAGAAACAGTTTTAAGACACGATGACCCCTTTATCTTACAAGGCTATCCTCAAGAAAAAAGGCTTTACCCCTTATTTGTGGTCTCTATTTTTGGGTGCTCTCAATGACAATGCCTTTAAAATGGTTTTGTCCCTTATGGCTGTCAATAGTTCTATTGTTGGTATTGCCCAGGCAGATGGCACGCAGCTATATTCTTCAGGACCTGTGGCCCTCATTGGGGCGATTTTTATTCTTCCCTATCTCCTGTTTTCTGGATATGCGGGTTATTTTGCAGATGTGTGGAACAAACGCACTGTCTTGATTGCCACCAAGGCGATGGAAGTGATTGCCATGGGGCTTGCCTTTATAGTTTTGCCCAAAGACATTTTATGGCTCAGTATGATCGTCTTGTTCCTAATGGCCACACAGTCAACGTTTTTTGGTCCTGCAAAATATGGTATTTTGCCTGAAATTTTTTCAACTGAAGAACTTTCGCGGGCTAACGGGCTTGTGGAAACAGCCACGTTTCTCGCAATCATCCTGGGCACCTTTTTTGGTGCTGGCTTGCTCTACGTCTGGAGTGATAGAAAAGAGTTGATTGGTGCCGTCATGTTTTCTATTGCCATAATGGGTTGGCTCATTATTTGGTGGGCACCTAAAGTTGCAAAATCAGGTGCTGAAACCCGATTTCCTCTCAATCCATGGCGTGAAATTTTTATCGGGGCGAAACGAATTTTTGGCAATGAAAGATTGCGCCTGATTGTCACCGGCATTGGGTGGTTTTGGTTTTTAGGCGCCTTGTTGCAGATGACCCTTATTATCCTCAGTAAGGAAATCTTGCAACTGGACGATTTACACACCGGTCTTATCCAAACTGTTCTAGCACTTGGAATTGGGTTTGGCAGTTTGTGTGCCGGCTGGCTGTCAGGTCCTCGTATTGAACTTGGACTCGTTCCATTAGGGGCCCTTGGAATCGGCATTGGTGCCGGATATTTTGCACTTGGTCTTCCTTCCTACACGCATGCAATTGTTGCTCTTTTCATCATTGGCATGTCTGGTGGCATGTTTTTTATTCCTTTAAACGCTTCATTGCAAAATCTTGCAGGCCAACGCGAAAAGGGGACCTTAATCGCCACAAGTAATTTCATTTTGACACTTGGTATTCTCTTAGCTTCAGCAACCCTACACCTGTGTCATGATATCCTTGGCTTAGCATCAGACACCATTGTGTTACTTTTTGGTTTACTTACTGTGTTGGCAACGGTTTATGCAGTGTATCTTTTGCCTGATGTGCTGATTCGGTTTGTCCTTTGGATTTTCACCCACAGTATTTACCGAATTCGCACCCTGGAAATTGAAAATGTCCCAAAAACGGGATCTGCACTCATTATCAGCAATCACCTGTCATATGTGGATGGATTGCTTATTGGAGCTGCGTTAGATCGCAATGTCCGTTTCATGTTGTATGGAGCTATTTATGATATCTGGTTTCTCAAACCCTTTTTTAAACTAATGAAAGTTATTCCGGTTCGATCGGGAAAACGAGTACTGGAAAGTATTAGAGATGCGCAGCTCGCCTTACAAGACGGAGATCTGGTTTGCATTTTTGCTGAAGGCGGAATTAGCCGCACGGGTAATATCTTACCTTTCAAACGAGGCTTTGAAAAAATTGCCGCAAGACTTGAGGTTCCAATTATTCCTGTCCACCTTGATGGTGTATGGGGTAGTATTTTTAGCTTTCATAAAAAGAAAATCTTCTTTAAGTGGCCACGGCATATTCCCTATCCTGTTACGATTTCATTTGGGGAACCCATGATACATACGGCGACAACCCAAGAAGTTCGACAGAGAGTCGTTGAACTAAGCAGTCAGGCATTTCCGCAAAGGGCCGATGTTCAAACCACACTTGCCAGACGCTTTGTAAAAACTTCCAAAAAAAGATGGTGGCAAGTCTGTATGATGGATATCAGCCGTCAACTCACCTTTGGTCACACTCTAACAGCGGCCTGCTTGTTGAGCGACCAAGTCCATAAATTGTGCAAAAACGAAGAAAAAATTGGTCTTCTTTTCCCTGCCTCCATTGGTGGCGCTTTAGCCAATATCAGCGTCAGTCTTTTAGGGAAGACACCTGTCAATCTTAATTTCACCTCCAGTCAAAGTTCTTTAGGTTCAGCTATTGCTCAAAGCAATCTAGAGACGATCATCACGTCGAAAAAATTTATAGAAAAACTCAAATTGGACATTCCTTTAGGCAATATTATCTATCTTGAAGATCTTATGAACCACATAACTCCTCTAGCTAAGCTTTGCAAAACCATAAAGTGTACCCTGCTGCCTTGGAGGGTCTTATGGTGGTCATTGCCCAAGTCACCCGCCACATCGGACTCAATAGCAACCATTATCTTTTCGAGTGGTAGCACTGGTGAACCTAAGGGCATTATGCTGTCGCATCAAAATATTCTTTGCAACATAGAAGCCACCGCACAAGTCTTTCCGTATACCCGCCGAGATAGAATGCTTGGCATTCTCCCATTTTTTCACTCTTTTGGCTTTACCACAACGCTATGGTTTCCCTTGATCAAAGGTTTGGGAGTGATTTTTCATCATAATCCGGTGGATGCCAAAACGATTGGAAAACTTGTTCAAAAACACAAAGCGACATTTATTCTTTCAACACCAACGTTCTATCGCTCTTACATTAGAGCCTGTAGCAAAGAACAGTTTGCATCACTTAAATATGCAGTGGTAGGCGCTGAAAAACTCAGATCTTCAATTGCACAGGACTTTAAGAGCAAGTTTGACATTGACCTTTTTGAAGGATATGGCTGCACAGAAACCGGTCCTGTGGTCGCAATTAATACTCCCGATGTCCGGCATAGCCCTGGTTGGATTCAAAAGGGTTACAAATCTGAAACAGTAGGCACTGCACTGCCGGGGGTGGCAACTAGAATTGTAGACCCGGAAACTTTTGCGGCCATCCCATTTGGACATGTTGGCATGTTATTGGTTAAGGGTGGCAGTTGTATGCAAGGCTACTTAAACCAACCCGAGAAAACAAGGCAGGCCTTTATCCAAGAAGGTTGGTACATTACTGGAGACATGGCTAAAGTGGATGAGGGCGGATTTATTACCATCGTTGATCGGCTGACTCGATTTAGCAAAATAGGGGGAGAAATGGTGCCCCACATTAAAATCGAAGAAGAGATCAATGCGGTCCTTGAGGGACCGCTTGCAATCGTCGTTTCAATCCCAGATGAGAAAAAAGGTGAACAACTTGCTGTGATATACAGCCACTCATCACTTAGTCCCCAAGATCTATGGCAAAAGCTCAATAAACGAGATTTACCAAAGCTCTGGCTTCCACCAAAAGCAAATTTTATCCTCGTCCCTGAGTTGCCTTTGCTAGCTAGTGGCAAGATTGATCTCCTGCAAGCAAAGAAATTGGCACACTTAAAGTTGGCTTGACTTAGGTATTGGTATTGGCGTTATCTCCTTTGTCGTACCATGCTGGTGCTGACAAAAATGCTAAGGGCAGCAACGACAATTGATGGAGCAGTGGGTGTGTCAAAGGACACCGTGTGGTTCCGGTAAGCGTGTGTGCTTCTCACTAAGGAAGGCTGGAGAAATAAAGTTGACAATTTAATTAAAATCTTATATATAATCCGGGATGACCAGTGCCAAAGAGCAACAAGAAATTATTATCCGC
>JBDLIP010000145.1 GCA_039714795.1 Pseudomonadota bacterium
TGCATTAAAAAAAATCTTGGGCATGAGCATAAAGCATCGTTTTAAATAATTTACTCTTAAGCCTTTTTGTTTTTCTTTTTGCTACTTGTCTGTTGCAAGTTAGTGGGGGCGGCAATGAGCCCCCACGAATTTGCAGCAAAAACGGGGCTCAGTATAGTTTCTCTCCTGACCTCTCAATCTTTATAAGCAAAAGTGCTTTCCTGTGCAAATGTTATCTTATGATCCAACCAACTTTTTCTAGATCAAAGTGATATTCTCCTAATCAAACACCATTCATTTTGCGGCACCAGTGCGGCACCGAGATTTTTGATTCAATTCTATTTTCTGCTAAAACCATTGAAAAATCTGGCTCCCCGGGACGGATTCGAACCGCCGACAAGGTGGTTAACAGCCACCCGCTCTACCACTGAGCTACCGGGGAATAGAAGCCCTTTACCCTTACTATATACCAGAATATGACAGGCGATGCTATACCGAAATGAAATCAAAACCTCTGTTTCCTGATACGCTTGAAGTGCTCATTTACACTTGTAAACTGCGCGTTTCTAGCTATCTTTAAACTAGCGGTTTTGATTTCACGGGGAGTATAGAGGGTAAAGCAGGTATACACGCCTTCTATTCTGGTACATTCCCCTTTATAATCACAACTTATGAACATACTCATCACCCGGCCTGAGCCCGAAGCCAGTGAACTGGCCGCAACACTCAATCAACTTGGTCATCATACCCTGGTAGATCCAATGCTACATATTGAATTTTTAGTGCCTGATCCGGTTAATTTTTCTGTTGCCCAGGCTATTATGTTCACAAGTGCAAATGGTATTCGCGGCGCTAAAGCCCTAACGATTCCCACATCATTGCCCACTTACGTAGTGGGAAGCGCAACAGCACAGGCAGCCCAACACTTTAAAAATATTTATGTCAGCAATGGAGGCGCACTTGAGCTCTGCCAGCACATTGTAAAAGACTTAAACCCAGCAAAAGGCCCGCTGATTCACTTTAGCGGCAGGCATACTGCCATTGACATCCAGCACACTCTTCAAACAAAGGGGTTTTGTGTTGAAAAATATATCGTCTATGAAGCCAAACCCGCACGTCAATTCGCTCCAGAGACACTGCAAGCCCTTGCAGGCCGTACCATTCAATCGGTGCTGTTTTTCTCTCCCCGTAGTGCTGCTATTTTTGCTAAACTACTTATATACAATAAGCAAACAATAATATGTCGATCCATGACCGCAATTTGTTTTAGCCAGAACGTTGCCGGTGCTCTGCAAGGCACAACTTGGAAGGAACTACGAGTGACACAAAGACCGCAAATGGAATGCCTGCTCTCCCTTCTTAACCAACAGGAAAACGTATGAACGAAGATCAAGAACCTAAAGAACAGACCCAAGAGGTTCCTAAACGTTTTAGGAACTATAAATGGCTGCTTCTGTTATTGCTTGCTTTAATTGTTGGAATTTTAGGATGGTGGTATTTACCAATCCTGCAACAAAAAATGACCGACCACCCTGCAACGCCTTCCGGTCAGGTGGTACATCACCAACAACAACCTCAACTCCAACCGCAAGAACGTGAAAGCTTGCAACACGTCATCAAATCACTCGCTTCCAGAATTGCAGCACTTGAAAAAGCACGGGCTATGCCTTCAGTACCACGTGCCATCCCGAAACTTGATGTGATATCCCTGCCCGATTTTCAACCGCTGTTTTTTGCGCTGCGCTGCCTTGAACAAGTTGCCGGTACAGCAAAACCCTTTCGCAATGAATTGGATGATATTCTAACGCAAGTTCCAACCTTACCTGAAGCGCTGGGCTCTGACTTCGCCAAACTCCTAGCTTTAGCTGATTCTGGGGTGCCCACACATGAGCAACTTGCTCAAGAATTTGATAATCTGGTCAGGATGCTTAAACAACCTATTACTAAACAATCTATATCTGCACAATCCACCACTCAAAATTGGATTGGAAAATTAAAAGGTTGGCTCAAAAGTTTAGTTTCAATACGCTATAACCCACCTCAACGAAACTCAGATGCGCAAACTAACTCCGTTTTGGAACGCGTACATGAACTGCTAATCCAGGACAATCTTTTAGATATATTGGAACATAAAGCATACTTATTAGAAGAGTACCAAAATCCCAGCATACAGGAATGGTATAAAAATTTACAAAATCGCGTCCTTGTGCAACAAATGATCACAGAGCTTAGGCCACTCAGCTTAACCCTCTTGATGTTTGGCGCGCTCACACAAAATTCCCAACAGGAAACCGAAGAATGATCCGTAAAATCCTCTTTATAGTTGTTTTAATATCGCTCACCGCAATCGTTTTGGGACTGAACATGTACCCTGGTACCATACGTATTGACTGGCAGGGTTATGAAATTGAAACCTCTCTGACAATATTTGCCCTGCTGCTTTTTGTAACTTTGTTCTTGCTATCTTTAATTGGAAAAATCTGGCGTGCTATTGCCAGACTACCAATGCGGCTTGGAAGACGCGCGCAAAAACGACATCGTGAAAAAGGCCTAATTAGTCTTGTTGAAGCCATCACAGCCAACGCCCTTGAGCAGATCTCTCTGACCAAGGAAAAAGCGTACAAGGTACAGCGATTTTTAAATACTCCCCTGCAACACCATCTCCTCTTTGAAGCTGCATTGCATGAAGCAAATATGCAAAGAGCAGAGCAACAAATCATCGAGATGAACAACTACCCTGAAATGCGAGAGCTAGCTTTATATGAGCAAATTCGTCTTTGCTATGCACAAAATGAGAACGCACAGGCGCACACTCACCTGTTGGAACTCGAGCGAATTGAACCTCAGTCTCCATATGTTCTTAAAAATCTTTTGGGCACCAGTGTATTTCTTTCGCTCTTTGACAAAGCGCTGGAAATCGTACAGAAAATGTATAAGAACAACCTACTCACTAAGGAGAAATGGGAACGATATCAAGCCCAATTACTCTACGCCCAGTCACAACAACACTCTCAAGATATGCAAGAACGTTTGGGGGCTTTAAAGAAAGTACATCAGCTTGACCCGGGGTTTTTCCCAGCAGCAATTGAAATGGCAAAAATTCTTAAAGTACAAAGCAAAGAGCGACAAGCTCGAAAAGTACTAGAGACTACCTGGGAAACAGACCCAAATCCAAACCTCGTTCCGCTCTATTTATCTATCACAGCAGAAGAAAAAAACATCGCCATTCAGCGCCTGGCTCATTTGTCACCAAAACATCCAGAGAGCTTATTGCTGCTTGCTCAAAATGCCATTGAACATCAGGAATGGCGCAAAGCACGAACATCCCTGAAAGCGCTGGAAGAAACTTATGGCATGACTTTGCAAGCTTGCCACCTCATGGCCCAGATTGAGCTAAAGGAGAAAAGCAATCTGGATCAGTACCAATACTGGATGGATCAAGCCCTGAAAACGCAAGATACTTCAGCATGGATCTGTAACAATTGCTGTGCAACCTCTAAAACGTGGAAAATCTTTTGTCAGAAGTGCCATAACATTGGGTGTTTTGAGCAGTGCAAGCAAGGGTTTAAACAAAAATGAGGCTCTTTTGAGTTTTGAGTGGGTAAGCTGAATTTTAGGTAGGCGAACAGTGTAGTTTCAGTTGGTAAAAATCCGAATTTCCAGCAAGTAAATAAACCATCGTTTTAAATAATTTATTCTTATACCCTTTTGTTTTTCTTTTTGTTACTT
>JBDLIP010000146.1 GCA_039714795.1 Pseudomonadota bacterium
GGAGGTACAAATGAGCAGAAGTAAGCAATACCAAAGCATCCCGACAAATTTGACAGAAACTGAATTCGAGGAATTTGTCTTACCGCACCTGACGAGTGGATCAAGAGGTCCATCGACAACAGTGCCATATTTTCGCATCTTCAACTACATTTTGAAATTAATGTACACCGGGTGTCAGTGGGAGGAAATCCCTATTGAAAAAGATGCTTCTGGTAAGCCAGAAATCCATCATACCCGCGTATTTCGTGTCTTTCAGCGTTGGCAACGTGATGGCTGTTTCGAAAAAATATTTGTGGGTTCCGTGCATGAGTTATTTGCAAACAAGCTTCTGGATACAGAAGTGGTTCACGGAGACGGCAGCACCACAGCCGCTAAAAAGGGGGCGATAACTTAGGCTACAATGGGCATAAACACTTGAAGGGTGATAAGGTTGTTGCCATTTGTGATCGCAACTGCAACATCATTGCACCGATGATTTTCGCACCAGGCAACAAGAACGAATCCCCTCTGATACGTGAGGCAATGGGGCCATTGAAGGAAATTGCAAAAGATGTAGGGTTCAATCTTGAAGGATCCATCATGAGCCTCGATGGAGTGTTTGATTGCCATGAAAATCGTAAAAAGATCTTCAATGCAGGCATGAAGCCTAACATCAAAGCCAATAAGCGGAATAGAAAAAAGACCAAACGTGGCCGCAAGCCCATGTTTGATCTTGAGATTTTCAAGGAACGTTTCCGTACCATAGAGCGAGTTTTCGCATGGGAAGACAAGTTCAAGAGATTGCTCCTAAGGTTCGAGAGAATTAGTGATCACCACTACGGTATGAAATACTTAGCCTTTGCTCTCATTAACTTGCGGCACTTTTGTAGCGGTTAATACAGGCAAATTAGCTCCTAAACCACTGCCAGTTTTTTTAACACCAAATTTTGGTGATGCACCTGCATGCTTGAAAATGAGGGTTTTTCTTGCAAAATCAGGAAAGCTGAGCTTTTTCTTGCGACAATGCGATATTTCGATACAGCTGCCAAAATTTTTCGGTCAATTTTTTGGCAAACTAGCAATGAGTTGCTTGTGTTAAAACCACACTTTTGAAAAGCATCTGATTCAATGATCAAGAACAAAGAACGATATACCCGTGCTGAATCAAAATGTTGAGTTTTATGGTGGCTGCCAGCTTGCAGTTTACTTGGGTAAGTGAGCACTTCGAGCGCAGCAGAAAACCAACAGTTTGATTTAGCTTCAGTATACCAGTGTGTCATCTCTTTGCAATACGCACAAGTCAAGGCCCTTTCGGTAATTCGTTGAACCGCATTTTTCCAAGCAAAAACTTAGCAAGATTTTCAACATGTTCTGGAGTTTTATTCTTAAATGTCAGCAGTCCTAATTTATCAGCTGCGAGTAAAGACTGGGATACTGTACCAATCTCAACATCAACTTTTATTCCCCCAGAAGGCAGTAATGGGAATTCTTGAAAACTTTTCTTCTCGATTGCTTTCCGCTGCATATCATTCACCTTACCAAGAAGGTACAAAGTCAGGCCGTCTAAGTATTGCTCGCTTAGAGAAGGGTGAACATCCTGCACGTATATCAATCCTTTTTCTTTTAGTTGCGCAATTTTATTGCGCACGGATGCTGCTTGTACTGTAATTTTTTCCACTTTTTTTTCAATGCCAGCAGGAGTTGCGGGAAAAGGACGCTCAGATTTTGTTGCTGCCCCCGGTACAGCTCCAAGCTCCATTTTTAGGCTCTCTGGCATGTTTTCTAGAAATTTGTCCTTTAGTTTTGGCAACATGAATGATGAATAGTTTTCCCATTCTTGTTTGAGAACCTGGTTACGTTGACCCTCAGGTAGAGTGAGGGCATAGTACAATGCAATGGCAGAAAAATAGCTTGAAGCTTTGGGGATAAGTCGTCTATGCTGTGCTATGCCTTCTGGATTAACTTTTTTAAGTTCTTGATGTGCTTCATAAATTCTTTTGAAAGCCACTTTAGGGTAAGCACGAATTGTTTTTCCATCATCCTCATATAAGGGATAGTCAATTAATTGATCGATAGGGAGTTCTTCTAATAAAATATTAATTTGCAATGCCGTTGCATCCGACTGTTTCAAATACACATACATTTCCTCTGCAAATACATCGTAGCGTGCATTGGTCAGAATGCCCTTAATTTCATTAGAAAATTTAACGGGTCTAATTGTATTTGGTAATTGCTGCCCTTTACTTAAAATTTCTTTCCCTTTTTTAATTGCTGCATATATGTCAACCATACCCCGACCATAAATAGCCTCCGGTGGCAAACGTTTAATGCTTGCTTTAGACAAATTTGTTGAGCGGCGCAACTTTTCCACCATTGCTACTGAAATTGTTTTAATGGGTTTGGCGGTATCTAATAGCAAAACAGCAAGCTGTTGGCCAGTTGGTTCGGGTAATTTATTTTCCTTAGCTGCAACTCTGAGGGCCTGAACCATCAGCGCTAAAGCTCCAGACACTGTTGGAGCAGCAACGGACGTTCCAACAATACGCCTAAATGTTCCTGATTTTATCTTTGTTGTGCTACTTTCTGCCACGCGCGCAGCAAGTCCTGAAGTAGGCACAACAACTGTATTGGCAGCCACAATTCCAGCTATATTACTATATTCTGTAAGATCGTTTGCTCCTCTGGCAGAGGCAGATCCTACAAAAACTACTGCGCCATTACCTTCTTGTCCTTGATTTATCAGAGCAACCCTTTTTGCAAATTTCTTAGTTGTAGGAGTTGAACCGTACAGTAAATTTTAATTTTCATTACCTAGGGATCTTACGTAAATGACCCCATGCAGTAGTAGTTTACTCTCCCACCAACCAGGGAAATAATCATCTTCAAACTGATCTTTTAACCAAGTTCCAAAAGATTGATTAATGATTTTGGGAGCTTGTATATTCCAAGGATCCTTCAAGATGTGATTAAAAAGAACGGCTTGTGGAGCAATAGTCTTTATAAACTCAGTAACAACGTCACCATGTTGAAATTCTTGCTCTTGTGCAGTTTTAAATCTTACTGGTTCTTGCACTACGACATTTACATCTGCGCCGTTAATAGTAAATTGCTCTCTAGCCTTAGTAACACCAATTTTATCTCGTACTTGACGATCAATTGATGCTTTAAGGATAACGGAAGAACTTAACGAGAAAGATAATAAAAAAATTATCAATAAAAATATCAGTGATGACAATTTGTTAAAAAAATAGCCTGCATTAATCAACATAATAAGCTCCTTAAATTAATCATATATATTAATAATAGTATTTTTTTGTTAAGATTTGGTTAACAACTCATTGCTAATTTATTTTTTCCCCGAATTTATCTGAAACTCTTTATGTGATTGCGATTTAGCAGTACCCTTGATTTGGCCCAGTGTTAGGGTTGCTCAAACGAGCCGCCATCTCAAATTTCAGAGGGGAAATTTCCATCTTTATTTAGTGTTGCAAAAGTGCCGTTAGTATAAATGATTTTTATGAATTGCTTGTTTTGGCCATAATAACCTTGAATATGGATCCATCTAGGTCTAAAAATGGTTCATTAAGTACCGATACATGCACTTATAGGAACTTTTCTAAGAGAAAACTCTGGCAATCGTTACTGCTATCAGCTAAATTAGAGTAATGGTGAATTGGTAATAAAACTATAGAGAATGAGCGAAAC
>JBDLIP010000147.1 GCA_039714795.1 Pseudomonadota bacterium
TACCTGTCCTGAACAATGTTTCCGAACCGTTTCTTCAAACCATATATCAACAACATGATGGAGATAGATATTAGCCAAAATCGCTGAAACTACCCCACCTTATGCATAGTAAGTCGTTATGCAAAGTAACCCCTGAAAAGGCGCATGGTTAGTAGCCATCAAGTCTGTCAACTTTACATAATACTCTGAAATTTTAGTGAGAATTGACTTTCTCTCACTAAAATTCAGAGGAATATATGATGACAACGCAGTCCTTACATGAGCTAACCGAACAACTTGAACAAGAATTAAACCGATTGCATTATACGGATGCATCAATAAAACAATACCGCAGAATGTGGAAGCGTATAGCTACATTTTTCGAGCAGGAAGATATCAATGACTATACGGAAGAGGCAGGATTACGTTTCCTTGATGAACAATTCAACTTTTTTGAAATAGAAAGGGCGGGGGAACTAACGCAATCACTCATTAATGTTTTTCGAATAATTAGAATGCTGGGTGATTTTCAACAGCATGGCAGCATATTGCGGAGATATTATAAACAAAAAAAATTGCTGCAAACCAATAAGTTTGTAGACTTATTACAAAATTATCAAAACTATTGCCTACAAAAAGAATACGCTAAAGCAACCCAGAATCACTATAGAAAAATTACTGAGAAGTTTTTGAGTTTTATAGAATCTCAAGATATCAGGCAATCCACAGATATTACCGCTAAACATATATCCGATTACATCAGCACATTGCTAGGATACAGCTATAAAACGGTGGAATTGGAGCTTTGTGGATTACGGTCTTTTTTACGCTATTTGTATGAAAATAATTTACATACAGAACAGCTAGTCAAAGCAATACCGGTGATTAAGGCCAGAAAACAAAACCGAATCCCTTCAGTTTGGACACAGGAAAACATTACTAAACTTCTTGAAGCTATCGACAGAGGAAATCCCGCTGGTAAAAGAGATTATGCCATCATCTTGTTGGTTACACGATTAGGTCTTCGCACAATAGATGTCAAACATCTGAAGTTAAATAACCTTAAATGGCAGGAAAACTGTATTGAATTAATCCAGTCGAAAACGGCTACCGCTCTCAAGCTTCCCCTATTGCCAGATGTTGGTTGGGCTATTATCGATTACTTGGAAAATGGACGACCAAAAGTTGAGTCTCCGTATGTGTTTTTGCGGCATCTTGCGCCATTGGAACCTTTTTCGGATGAAGACAGGCTACATCAAATTATCACCAAATACATGAGGCTAGCTAAAATTCCAATATCGCCTCATAAGAAGAAAGGGATGCATTCACTGCGGCATACCTTAGCCAGTAGATTACTTGCCGAACACACGCCGCTACCCATAATTTCGGACATACTGGGTCATATCAGTACAAATTCCACCGCCGTGTATCTCAAAGTGGATATCAATAAATTGCGTGAGTGTGCTTTGAATCCTGAAGGAGTGTTTAAGTCATGAGCAATTTTATCTATAACAGCCCATTACAGACATTCATTGAGGACATGATACGTGAAAAACAGTCACTGGGTTATAAATACGACAGCAGTCCCCGAACACTTTACAAATTTGATCAGTTTTGCATTAAATATGGCTGTATTGATGCTGTAATAACTAAAGAGTTGGTTCATGCTTGGATTCAGAAGACACCAAATGAATCAGTAGCAACCGTAAAAAACAGAGCATGTGTGATTAGACAACTGGCACTGTACATGACTCGACTCGGCATTCAAGCCTATGTTTTGCCTAAAAACAGTCTTCCAAAAGTACCTAAATATACACCTTATATTTTTAGTAACCATGAGATGGCCGCACTTTTAGCTCAAACCGATGCTTGCCGTTATTGTAGTGAAGTCCCCTTAAGACATCACATCATGCCCTTGTTGTTTCGTCTTTTATATGGCAGTGGATTGCGAATCTCAGAAGCACTCAACTTGAGGGTTGAAGATATTGATTTACACGACGGTGTGCTGACCGTCATTGATGGGAAATTCAACAAAGACCGGTTAGTGCCACTGGGTGAGGAAAATAGCCGTCGTTGTTGTGAATACATAAAAACCGTTCATTTATTCTCTGATAAAAGTGCGTATCTATTTCCTTCACCTAACGGGCAGATGATTACTCATGGCAATGCCTATAAGAATTTCAGGCGGTTTCTTTGGCAAGCTCGAATATCACATGGTGGATGGGGAAAAGGTCCACGGTTGCATGATATTCGACACACATTTGCAGTCCATTGTCTTAGACAGTGGGTCATTCAGGGCAAGGATTTAGCAGCCTACCTGCCGATTTTAAAAACATACCTGGGTCATGATTCATTCCGCGATACATCATATTATCTAAGACTTACCGCCGAAGTGTATCCAGATATAACAGCAAAAGTGGAACAAGCTTTTGGCTATATTATTCCTGTCATAGGAGATGATGCTCATGAAGCCGACTGATTTTGCCAAAGTATTATCTAACTATCTTGCCATTTATCTACCGGGACAGTGTAATGCTAGCCCAAACACAATCAAATCATATCGTGATACATTTAAGTTACTTTTGCTGTACTGCAAACAGAACTGTAATTTACCCATTCAACAGCTTTGTTTAAAGCAGCTTGATAAGACATTAATCATTGGTTTTCTAAACTGGCTTGAAAAAGTGAGAAACAATAGTGTTTCAACAAGAAATCAACGATTAGCCTGCATCCATGGTTTTTATCAGTTTGTGCAACTTGAAGAACCTGTTGGATTGTTGCTGTACCAGCAAATCTTATCAATTCCTATAAAGAAAACTCAAACTCAAACGATAAATCATCTAACACCCGATGCATTGAAGCTAATCCTTGATCAGCCAGATCTTTCAAAAACCAGAGGTCGTCGTGACCTAACTTTGCTGAGCGTATTGTACGATTCTGGGGCTCGCGTTCAGGAGTTGGTGGATCTAAAACTTAAGGATATTCGATTAAATTATCCACCTGTTTTAACGCTGACTGGCAAGGGTCGAAAAACGAGGCAGGTTCCAATTATGTCGAATACTGAGGTTCTGCTTAAACAATATATGGATGAGACTTTTTCAGCTCAAAATGAACAGCAAGATCATCCGTTATTTTTTAATCGTCAACGTAGAAAAATGACACGTGCTGGCATTTCGTACATCTTGGATAAATATGTGTCTCAAGCCAGAGCTAAATCTTCGATAATTCCACGTAAAGTAAGCCCGCATGTCATTAGGCATACAAAGGCGATGTTGTTACTTCAAGCTGGAGTAAACTTGATTTATATTCGTGATCTTCTGGGACATGTTGATATTGAAACGACAGAAATTTATGCGCGTGCAGATACTGAAATGAAGCGAAAGGCACTTGAAAATGCGTATCCAGATATAGTTGGAAATAATCAGCCTAACTGGCAAAAAGATGAAGCTTTACTCACTTGGTTAGAGAGCTTATAGTCCCTAAACTTGAAATGTTATGTAAAGTAATTTTAGGTTTTTCTCAGTATTAATAAGGGTTATAACCAATTACTTTACATAACGACTTACTATGCATAAGGTGGCTTATGTAAAGCTTTACATAACCCACCCTGGGGTGTTCCTGTGATCGGGTGAATGACTTGTCCATCTGTTTCCAATATCCCGGCTTTTAGCCATTTACGAATAAGATTCAGGAACGGTTT
>JBDLIP010000148.1 GCA_039714795.1 Pseudomonadota bacterium
CTTGTCATCAGGCCGGAAAAAAGTCTCATTGCTTGTATCCATTGTCAGGTTGGGTATTTGCATCAGCAGAGGTACAAAAAACAACAGAACAAGCCCCGTTGCCGGCCAGCGATGCCGAAAAGACCACCTGGCAATCTCACCAAAAAAAATCTCACAGCTTTGTTTTAATGCCCTCATGATACCCTCCAGGGTTTCTCGCGCTTTTTATTGTGACCCCGCCCACATTAAACGCTGGAAGTGTAAAGTCAAGAGCAAAATGGGCGCGGTCACATTAAATGCGCCTGCCAGGATTGCGGTGCCGAACCGGAGTTTTCGGGTGCAAGTAGAAAATACGAGTAATAACAAGAAAGAAGCTAGGTGGTTACACTCGTTACACCGCTCTGCGGTGTAACGTATTTCCCGGCGCTCTGCGCCACAAACCAGGACGCAGAGCATCCATGAGGCGTTACACCGCAGAGCGGTGTAACGAGTTTAAATTCGAGTAATAACAAGAAAAAACATAAATATTCGGGTTGTCCGTTTAATTCGCGGCGAGACGCCTCTCCTACAACGTTTCTTCACAGTAGGAGCGGCGTCTCGCCGCGAAAAACACACCCGGCAATGAGCAAGCCGAATGTTTACAATAATTTCTCTTTTTTTATTTTACATATAAGGAGTTTAATCACGATGTTAGAACGAGCACTTGCCTATCTTGAGGAAAAACACGCTTGTCCCCATTGCAAACAGGAACTTACTCTGTGCCATGCTCCGCCCATGCATGTTGGCGATGGTCTGGGCTGGGGATCGGAGTTTCTCTTTATCTGTCTCAATAACGAATGTTCCCTCTTTGCCAACGGCTGGGAATTTGTTGAAAATCAGTACGGTCATGTGGGTTCTTACCGGCACATGGAAATACCCAACAGTAATGAGAGCTATAATATGATGGTGGCCGGTGCGAGTGCCTTTACCGGCAATATTGTCGACGTGGAGGCCCTCAAAGCGCAAAACGCCAGGTACCAGGCCGAAAAGAAAGCGATTGCCAAACTTGATGACTGTGTTGACGCGCATGATCTGGAACCGGTACTCTGCCTGCTTACAGATAATGCCGCCACTCTCAGTGACCGCAAACGGGCGGCAGATCTGCTGGTTCCCTTAAATGATCTGTCCTGTATAGAGCCCTTAAGAAACCATGATTTCGGTGACAACCACCTGGAGCAGGATGTCAATATGGCGATCAGTAAGATCCTGGCCGCTCATTTTCTGCGGGAGTGCCCATACTGTGCTGAACTGGTCAAAGTACGGGCCAAAGTATGCAAGCATTGCCAGAAGGAGCTTGGTGAAGTGTAGTTAACAGACTTTCCCCTTGCCAAACCGGTCGTGAGTGGGTATAAAGGCGACGTTTGTGGTGAGCGTAGCTCAGCTGGTGGTAGCACCGGGTTGTGGCCTCGGAGGTCGTGGGTTCAAGTCCCATCGCTCACCCCATAAATATTCAAGGCGTTTCAGGCTATTGGCTTGAAACGCCTTTTTTCTTGCCCTTTCTGTACCATGTTTGTTTTTTCAGGCAAAAGTTACCCCCCCCAAAAAAAAAGGCCACCCACAAGGGCAGCCCTCTGATCAATGACCGTTGTACCGTTTGGCTTAACGCCGACCGTCAGCAGCCGATTGCTTTAGACTCAACCAGCATACCGCTTAGGGCCTGTAAAAGAATAACGTGGCTAATTCCGACCCGAAATGTGATGCAGTGCGGATACGGAAAGGCCATGTTCTTTTTTTACAGGCCCTTAATCGCTTGGTGGATAGCAGTCGACATACGGCTTGTTGGTGTACGGATCACGCATAATGCGAATATTCCGGTCAAGAATCTCATATCCTCGCTTGAAGTTGCCAAACAATATCGATACTGCAGACGTCGCAATGTTCGGCACATTCTCATCAATGTACACGGGGTAACCCAACATATAGTTCTTCAAGATCGATCTAACAGCTTGGAAAAAAGAGGTTTTACCAATCCTGACTATCAGTAGTAAGATACTAATACGATCGGTACCAAATTGGTTAAGATTAGATTTTCCAATCTTAATCGTGTACCCTGAACCGGAGTCAAGTGTTAGTGGAAATATGTTGACTTTGTAGAGTATTACAATAGTGCAGATGCTGTTCGACAAAAAACTTGATTTTTTTGACTCACTAAAAATTTGATTGCAAATCTTCAGGAATAAGAAATGAGTGATACCGTAGGCAACAAGATAGATTTAACTGGATTATTACCACAACTTGACTCCATTACTTTCATCCCTCAAACTTCAGATGAACTAAGTACCATTTTTGTAATAATATTGGTGCTGATATTTGTTGGTTTTATTTTAGTATCTCTTTATGCACTGTTCACATCATTAGTTCGAATATCATGGGTGTTTAAACTATTGAAGGGCGAGACCTCTTCATCTATTGGGCTGAACAGGCAACAACTCATCGAAAAAGCAACACAAATAAAACATCATCGAGGACATTTATGGTTGGATTTTGATGAGACCTTAATCGAAGTAGAAAGGCATGATGGAATCAAACTATACAACACGGTAGATGCTAATCATTTCTTTAATACTTCAACACTTGCAGCAGGAATAACAGAAAGTCGTATGCTTGCGGCAGTGCCTGGTTTTCTCACAGCATTTGGGGTAATCGGAACTTTTGTCGGGCTTCAACTGGGACTGTCCGAGTTGAATATTGGAAATGATATCGCTGTCTCTGAGATGAAAACAGGTGTCGCCCATGTCATTTCTGGTGCCAAGATAGCCTTTATGACATCTGTTTGGGGCGTGACTTTGAGCGTTCTTTTTAATTTTCTCGAAAAAGGGTTTGAAAGAATTGCTCGTAGTCGGATTCATCGCTTACAGAATAAGATTGATCGTCTTTTCCCCCGTCTTACTGCAGAATTCCAGTTGCAACGTATTGCAAATGATGGACAACAATCTCGAGAAAATCTTCAAGGGCTTGCTGAAAAAATAGGGGAAAAAATGCAGGAGTCGCTGCTGGAGGCTACCTCTGGAATTCAAGCTGGGCTCGAAGCAAGCCTAAAGAGTATTATGGCCCCTGCCATTAATAAACTTGTTAATGAAACAACTGATGGTAATCAAAAAGCTTTAGAAAATCTTATTAATACGTTTTTGAATAAGATAGGGAAGTTTGGTGAATCCCAAGGTGAAGCTTTAGAAGATGCAGCGCAACAAATAAATGATGCCTTAGGTTCTTTTAATTCAATAATGATGGATTACGCAGCCAAGATGGAAGCGTCACAAAATAATTCTGCTAATCGGGAACAACAGTTGATTAAAACTATTTCGCAAGAAGTCTCGCTGTTGGTAGATCATAGTACTGAGCAGAAACAAGTATTAACCGAGTTTGTTGAGAAACAACTTGGTGGCTTAACTGCAACATTGACCGGCGGTATTCATGGCAAAGAGGCCAATCCCAATTTGCCAGAACAGCCTGACGAGATCGTAGCCCAGGGCATCGCTGCCTGGCGGGCCATGGGGGGAGCAATGACGCTGCCAGGTTTTCTCGCTTCCCTGGCCCAAGCCTGTGGCAAGGTG
>JBDLIP010000149.1 GCA_039714795.1 Pseudomonadota bacterium
ATATTGAAAGAGAGGAGTTTCATGGCGACTGGAATTACACCATAAAGCCCAATAACGAGACGTAATTGTAAAGGTTATTTTTCCTAGCGTCCTTAATCGGTTGTGGTTTGTGCAACAACTCTTAGAAAAAGGAGAAACTTATGTATTTTTGCAACCACATCTACCTTACTGGCCGGCTTGAAGAAGACGTTAATGTTGTCTTTAAGGACAAGAATGAACGATTGGCCACTTTTACTCTGCTCACTCCTGTAGCTGGCAGCAAACATTTTTTTAAATACCGCGTTGCTGTCGAAAATCAATCATTGGTAGAATACGCCGCAAGTTGTTTGCTGGCAGGCAAACTGGTGTTTGTGTTGGGAAAGTTTGAACCGTCCTTGGAAGAGTCTGGCCCCTCCTGGATCGTGATCTCTGAAGACTTTGGCATACTGCATCCTATAGGATCACATGTGCACCCCCCACTTCCCACACCACCTTTAAACAACAAAGCCTAGCCTAAGATGTTAACGGAGAAAGTGGCGCCTGAAATTAATGGCGCCACTTATCTCTTGCAGGCTGGCCTAAAAAGTCGCATAGTGAGTTTACGATTGTTATGCATACAATATCGTGCTTTTTATCAATTTTAGGGTGTCATGAGTATTTGCTACTTGTTTTCCTTTTGTAAAGTACTGTACCGCTTGGTATTTTGGGGGGTTGTAGCAGGTTTTGCTGCGACAACAATTGGTGTCGCTTGTTTGATGATTAAGCTGACCTACAGCCCCCTAAGTCTTAGTTTCCTCAAACCCAATATTGAACAAAGCCTTGCTAAAATTGTTCCGAATCTAAAAGTCCGCATTGGCAAACTACAACTTACACGCAGCCGAGAAAAATTCCGCCTGATTCTAATAGCTGAAGATGTCAAAATTTTAGGTACAAAAACTCATGCACCCATTTTCTCTGTACCAAAAATGGAACTTCAGCTTAGCACAAAGTCAATCTTTACTAGAGAGTTCTTGCCCCGAGCCATCACATTGTATGGCTCAAAACTAAAAGTTTCCAAAAACCAAGCAGGGATATTTAGCGTTGATTTTAATTCCGGAAACCCAGATTCTCTCTCTGTCCCCACCGACTGGGGCAAGTTGTCCAAATGGGTTGCACAATCAAACTCACTCAAACATATTCGTATTCTAGGCAGTACCGTTATTGTTGAAGATCAAACACACAACACAAGCTGGACCTTGAACGATGTGAATATGCACTTTGGACGTATCAGTTTGCATATGAGCCTCAATGCCTCAGCAAAGTTTAATAGAACACAAATCACATGTTCGGGTACTTTACATCCTGAAGAAAACGCAAAGACGTTCGGGATTTTTCAATTGAACCTCCAAGCAGCACTTGAACAGCTCCCTTTTAACCGACTGCAAACGTTGTGGCCAGAATTCTTAACTCCCCTGCCTCGCAACTGGGTTTTGCACAATCTATCCGATGGCTTAGTCTCGCGTGCTAATATTGACGCCCATCTAAAACTAGATTTGACGCAGTCCAACAACCAAATCCAGATACAAAACCTTGGCGGAAAAATTCTCTTTTCTGATATGACTGTTGACTATTTTGAAGGTTTTCCCAAAGTAACACACGTGGATGGCCAAGCAACCTTTGATCAAAAGAATTTCTACATCCAAACACAATCTGGAACACTTGAAGACCTGAAAATCCTCAAAGGAGATATGACGATTACCGATCTTGATGAAGAGGACCAGGATATGACCATTGATCTTGATATTGATGGTTCGTTAAAGAATGCGCTAAAAATCATTGATACACAACCGCTAGGTCTGGCAAAGAAATTTGGTGTTGATGTTAACAAGGTCTCTGGACAAGGGGTTACCCACGTTCATTTTGCCTTTCCTGTTGAGACAACGCTGACGACAGATAAAGTTGATGTAAAGGCAACATCAAAATTAAAAAATGTAGATATCCCCAACATATTGATCTCTGGTAATACGGGGCCTAAATTTCACCTCAGTAAGGGTAGTATTGCCCTTGAAGTCTCCAAGAAACAATTACAAGTCTCTGGTAAAGCTAAATTAAACGGCATGCCAACAGATTTGGTATGGACAGAAAAATTTACCCCAACCAAAACATGGCACTGCCAGTATAAAATCAAATCTGTACTTGAGGGAAAGCCATTAGAAAATTTGCTCCTTGGTTACCTTTCAGGTAAATCTTCTTTCCAATTGACACTCAACAAGTACCAAAATGACAATTCTACGCTAGAGGTCAAAGCCAATCTGAAAGAAGCAACTATTGATTTGCCAAACAGCACAATAATCAAACCAATTGGTGATAGTTGTTCTGCTGATATTCTGATCAAATTAAAAAAAGATGCAATTGTGGAGATTCCACGCCTTCACCTTACGGGTGATCATGTAAAAATTCGCGCATCGGTCAAAATGGATCCAACAACTTCGCAGATAAAAGCACTACACTGCGACCCTTTAAACATTTACGCAACTGACATAAAGGTAAACGGTCAGCAAGAATCCAATGGAGTGTTTCGCATAGAATTGCAAGGTCATCAACTTAACCTTGAGCCATTTCTTGCACACCAGAAAGCTGATCAAAAAGATCTAGATTTTCCGTTTTCTGTCCAGATTGATGTCAATCTTGAAAAGGTTAAATTGGGGGAGCAAAGATTTCTCTCCGATGTCCAGGGGCACTTGCAGCACTACCAAAAAGAGTGGCGAAATATTCATCTCTCAGGAACTTTGCCTGGTCAAACCCAGGAAAAAAACAAAAGCAAAAACAACTTTCTGCAAATCATTCGCACACCATCAAATGCGAAAGATAAGTTGCGTATCCAATCAAATAATGCTGGAGCTGTCCTCTATCTTTTAGGTATCAGTGACTCCACCCACCAAGGACAAATGAAAATCTTGGGTGAAAAATATGCTGATGGCTCCTGGCAAGGAACCATCAGCGTTGGCCCGTTCTATCTGACAGAAGCCCCTATCATGACACAACTTCTGTCCCTGGCCTCACCTTTTGGGCTTTTTGAAGCCCTTTCTGGCAAATCCATTAGTTTTGATTCATTTCTATCAAAATTTGCATGGCACGACGGTAAAATCCTTTTGAAAGAGGGTCGCGCGTCTGGAACATCTTTGGGGTTTACCGTTGAAGGGCGAGTCGACAAAAATGAGGACACTGTAAAACTGCAAGGGGCCGTGTTGCCTTACAACGCTGTTAACATATTCTTGCTCAAAATACCCATTGTGGGACAGTTATTGGGTGGAGAACAGGGTGGCATTTGGGGAATTTCTTATACACTTCAGGGATCAACCAAATCCCCCAAAATCACTGTCAATCCTTTTTCTGCTCTAACACCTGGATTCCTGCGCTTTATCGGCGCTGCACCCCAAAAACTGGACAGTTGAATAAGTGAGTTTTTCAGCCCCTGGGTTTGTTGTACAACCGTAACAATTCAGGAGAATGAAAATGGGAAAAATTCGCAGACAACACAGCAGTAAGACGAAGCTAGAGGCGTCTATAGCTATGGTAAGTGGCAAGG
>JBDLIP010000150.1 GCA_039714795.1 Pseudomonadota bacterium
GTTGATGTAATTCGTGCTTTTGTGCACAGATGCCCTTAAAGCAAGGCTCCAAATCCCTTGTCAGAGGCCGCGGAGCGAGAGAAGCGAGCGCAGCGCCTGCCTAGCAGGTTGCCTTGACTAGGGATTTGGAACCTTGCTACAAAATGCTGTGCTCAAAAGCAGAATATCTAACAGAGCATGATTAAAAATGAGTACATTCTGTCAGAAAATCTGATGCCAAGAAGGTAGGACTTGATCGATGAGATTGGGCCTTTGTAGTATCTAAGAAACGAAGGTCATTTGTCCGATTCCCGCTGAACCAACACACGTCTTCATCAAGTGTCGCAGCGACTTGGTTTAGTTGTTTTTTAAAATCCTCGCATGTATAGCAAAGGTCAGTTCTTGGAGTGCAAAACACAATATGAGGCAAATCTTCATGCCAAATTCTTATAAAAGTTCGATATTCAACAGCTTTGCCTCCTTGTGTAATTACACTATCTTTGTACACTTGATGGGTTGAATGATAGTTCATGACTGACGGTAGAAGAATTCGCAATGACTTGCCTTTTCTAACGTCTCTTCCAGGATCTGGCAAGCCATGACTGGCAGCAAAATTTATGTGGCAGTCAAAAGCCTCTCATTAGTTGGTATTAAAACATCCATTTGAATCAACTCAATGCGCCCCTTACTGAAAGAACATTACGTGCTTGCAATAAAAAACATCCTATGATACGCATTATACTATTGATTTTCGATATTTTGCGCAAGATCGAAGTTAAGAGAAAATTAAGATAAATATTGACTAATTGGGCGAGTTTTCACCCTAAGCCACCTTTTCGCTGACACGGCGCCATATACTAAAATTGCATTGCAGTTGGAGTCCTTAAAATCTGATTTACACCCGTGGTATACGTGCCATCTTCATTGTGTAAAACAAGTCCTGGTAACAGGCACAAAGGCGTGCGTGCTCTTTTTTTCGCACGGATGATAATTCGTTTGGCAGGTTTGTCTGTTTTAGACCAGAGGGGCAGCACAACAATCTCCCCAAAACTTTTGCTTATCAGGGATAAGAGTTTAGGCAAGCGATCAGCTCGATGAATGAGTGTGAGTAGACCCTTAGGTTTGAGCATTTTCGTGCAAAACTTGAGCCACTCTTCAAGAGTGACTTCGGAGCCATGATGAGAAATAGCTTTTAAGACATAGGGCGAAACTTCAGAGATTTCATCAGCCATATAAGGTGGATTGGTAACCACATGATCGAAGCTATTGGGTTGAATTTCCTGGGGTGGGTTTTGTACGGTTCCTTGAATGATGCATGCTCGACCCTGCATATGATTCAGTTGAATATTTTTGCTGGCAAGCTCTACAAGCTCATGCTGAATTTCAAGCCCTGTCAGTTGACAATCTTGGAGTCTTGATCCGATGCACAAGAGCACTACACCAACGCCAGTGCCAACATCTAGGATTTTTTGATTCTCTTTTGCAACAACAGATGCTGCCAGCAGCACTGCATCAATGCCGAAACGATATCCTGTCAAAGGTTGGTACAGCTTAATTGCTCCCCCAAGGAGCAGATCTTGGGTTGTCTCCATAATTTAACAATCCAGGTTTTTCATTGAGTTTTGCCAAATATCGTAGTCTAATCGGGAGACTAACTCATCTACAAAAGGAATTAAAGCATTTATGTCTGTCAACACACTTCTTACAACAGATCCAGAGATCAAGCCAGAAGTCTCTCCAATACAGCAACTTGCCTCTTACGTTGAAACCGATCTTGGCCGAGTTCAAGACTTAATGCAGAATCGGACGGACAGTCATGTTCCACTAATTCCCAAGCTGGCGGGACATATTATTACCGCAGGTGGCAAATACTTCCGAGCTTTGTTAACTTTGGCAACAGCCAAAGCGTGTGGTTACCGGGGGGATCGCCATGTAGAGCTGGCAGCTTGCATTGAGTTTATTCACAATGCAACCCTCTTGCACGATGATGTGATAGATGAAAGCATGCGCCGGCGTGGCGTTCCTAGTGCTAATGCCATATGGGGCGACAAGGCCAGCATTCTTGTGGGAGATTTTCTTTTTAGCAGGGCCTTTGAATTGATGGTTGGAGGTGAAGATGGGTCAATGGATGTTTTAGCGATCCTCTCTCAAACCGCTTCTTTGCTTATTGAAGGCGAAGTACAGCAACTCACCTTAATGAATAACACGGAAATGACCCAAGAGGTGTATCTAGAAATTATTCGTGCCAAAACAGCTCGTTTATTTGCGGCCAGTTGCGAAATTGGGGGTGTAATTGCCAAATGTTCTCCCAAACAACGCCAGGCTTTAGCGGACTATGGGATGAATCTGGGAATTGCCTTTCAATTGGTGGATGATATCCTGGATTATCAGTCAAATTCTGAGACGCTCGGAAAAGATATCGGCACTGATTTTCGGGAAGGAAAAATGACACTGCCTGTGATTTACGCCTATGCTTTAGGAAGCAATAAAGAACAGCAATTTTGGCAGCGCACTATCGCTGAATGCAAGCAAGAAGAGGAAGACTTTTCTGAGGCCCTTGCATACCTACAACAGCACGATGTGTTTGCTAAAACCTCAAAACTTGCTGAAGAGTTTGTCAGAAAAGCCCAGTACGCATTGGTTCCATTTGGTAAGGGTCAGCCATGGGATTTATTTGCAGAAGTTGTGGCTTCTTCTGTTAAGCGGTCTTACTAGCAAAGCATAGCCTTGGAGTGCAAAATCCAGCTATCCGATTATCCAATTATTTTGGGTGTGGCTATTGCGTATTGCGGAGAACGTGAACACCTTCGGCGGAGATCGTGAACGGTTCAACCACTCCTTCAGTGACAACTCGTCATAAAAAAAAATTGTTCACGCATCAATCATTTTTTTCACTTTTCTCATCGAATCTCCTTTCAGTTCAAATTTTATAGATCTACCCAAAATACGATCTAAAATGGTTCTGTCGCATCTGTTGTGCTCAGCGACAATTAGAATTGCGGATTGTGTCGTTTGCGCCACACTACTAGCAATCAAGTTAATCATTTGTCTGTATCCTTTATTTTTCAACTGTTTCATCCTAATTTTCATTTTTTTGATCCTGGTCATTTTTGCAACACACTTTTGTGTTGCCTCATTTAAAAATCTTACCTCTGACAAGCTGTTGCCTCACATAAAATCTTACCGGTATTTTTGCGATGGCTTTTTAGTCTTTTTCTCTTTTCTCTTTTCTCTTTTCTCTTTTCATTATCAAACTCCTTGATATCCCTTATGCAGACTTTGTTTCTGGTTTTTCGCTTGACGTTAAAATTTCTTTTTTGCTGGCAGAATTTGCGACTCTAAAACTGGGGGCGTTTAGCTCCAAAATCATAGAGTGGGGTGCAGCGCAGTTCACCAAGGGTGTTGATCAGGTACGGAGGTTAGAAACAAAAGAAGCATAAGCTACCTAAGAAGCTTAGGTGGGCTGTGTTAAAAGCTGGTGAAGATAACAAGCTTACTGAAAACCAGAAAGCTGCCTTGAAAGAGCT
>JBDLIP010000151.1 GCA_039714795.1 Pseudomonadota bacterium
TTGCAGACAGAGGCTCACGCCAATACACAGTCAACCGAGACACGCCCGCCAAGAGGCGGAACCCAGGCAGGCACCTTTGAAGGTGCCTCCACCGGAACTGCTACAGACTCTGGTGCAGGTTCAGGGGCCGGGAGCGGTTTTACAAACCAACCTCCCGTCAGCGGTAATACATCGCCTGCTGGTGGTGGTCTTGGCGGTACAAGTGGTGGTGCAGGAGATCCCACACCTGCTGCTGAGTCCGTCAGCCAAGCCTTTACCCCTGCAACACAGCCTTCGACCCTCTCTTCAGCAGAGCTGGGATCAAACGGACGAGGTGTGTTTACTGGTATTGTTCCAGAAAATAATGAGCAAAACGATAGACAGACTAGGACAACTCCAATCCCTGCTAGGAAACCTAATTTGGGTTCTCAAGGAGCATCGCATTGGGATCCAGATACCAGTAGTTGGAATGAACTGCAACCTACGCCTCAGGTGAGTCTGTCAGAGGAGTTTAGTACACCGAGCTCGCAAATTGCACCAAACACACTTCAACCTCAACCAAATCTTGTGGAAATTGACACACCTGTTAGGCCGCAAACTCAACCTGGAATGTTAGAGACAGCAAAGGATGCTGCCATAAAGACCTGGAACTACGTAACAACTCCTTTTGAGACAATGGAAAAGATAAACGAACCTCAAAGAAGTCAGCTGGAGGTACTTGATACGTATCAACAGGAAGTTTTTGCACAAAATCACATTCAAGGGGCAATGCTTAATGGATTTATGCATAGTACCGATTCTGATTTGTGCCAACCGATGGTTTTTGTTCCCGAAACAATTTTGGATGCAGCAGTTTATTCTGTTGGGCTTGCGGGCACGCGGAAAATAATCTCCGGTAACCGCCGCACACCCAAGGGTTCAACCGCAAAATCAAAACAATTAAGCAGTAAAAAACAGGCTGCAAACAACAATGCTGCCAATGATAATTCTTTACAATCCCACGTTAATTTGAAACGAGCTACAGGCACGGATACGTTTCGAACCTTTAATGCTCTGGATCCTGAAATGGGTCGACAGGCCAATCGTTGGTCTGTAGGTCAGGGCGCAAAATCTTCTGCGCATGCTAGGATGAGTGGTGAGGTTGCCAGGGAGAATGTTGCGCCTGCTCGGGGTTCACAAAGAGTTGGGGAAAGTAAAAGTTTAGGGGGTGGTACCGGCGCACAAAAATCCACCCACAAAGAGCAAATTAAAAGCAAATCTTCCACTATTAACCAGGCTGAAAGAAATCCAATAGATATTAATGCACACTCTAAAGCTCCATATAGCCCACAAGGTATGCGTGATATGCTAGAGGCACGTTATCCTGGATCAAAGGTTGAATCAACAACCTTACCGTATAAGGGAGCAAAGGGAACAAAATTTGCAGGTCAGCGTCATCCTAAAACTAAAGTTGTATATGATATGAGGGCTAGTCCTGATTTTACACCTTATATGAAATATGAAGTGCAGATTCCATTTGCAGAATATAATAAGAAGGCAGCAAATTCTTCTGCACATATGCGTTATGCGACGCGTCAGTTGCGGGTAGATATTAAATCTGGAAAAGTGAATGCGAATCAATTTAAACCTCAGGAGCTGAAGGCGATAATGAGTGGCAAAAGGAAAATACCTGGCCATACATGGGAGCATAATTCGAGACGCGGGCGGATGCAATTGGTGAAAGAGAAACCACATGCAAGAACCCCCCATGTTGGGGGATCTGCAATGAACAAAAAAATTGACAAAATTGGAAAAAAAGATGGTTGATGGATTAGAACGTAATGATGATTATTTGATAGGTTTTGTTTCAGAAGCACTCATATCTGGTGCTATAAACATACGGGAAGCACATCAATGGATTTATAACCTTATTAGCAAATACGATAATTTGCCAACTTATATCTATGATTTACCCGAAGCAAATAACTGGAAAGAATTTGATAAAATAATTGGCTTCCATGCTTACAATACTTCTGAAACTGAGTTCGATGCCCTTAGTGGCATAGCCTTTGTACGTGGGAATATAACTGATGAAGAAGCAATATCAAAAAAGAAAGCTCTAAAAGCTCTGAAGGGCAACCCTCAATTAGAAAAAAGATTTAGGGAAACGTTTCCGTTTATTGAGTTTTAGATGCAACTTCATAACTTCCGACCTCTTATCACTCAATTCATTCTGTTTGCCTATATGCAAACAATACTGTCGCCTGCGCATACGTTAGATTACCAACATGAACTTGATCAAGTCTATAACCACCAACGTTTTATCGGCAGTGAACCAAAACACTCCCATTTCAGCACAGATACAACTCCAACAAATTCGAATGTGTTTACAGAAAAGCAAGAAAACACACATTCAACTGAGACATGCCCGCAAAGAGGCATTTTTCAGGGGGGTGCCTCCATTGGTAGTCTAATAGGCTCCAGTGGGGGCGGGAGGCATAGGGTGAATAGCGCACAGCTTACGGATGCAATCTCACATTTGTACCGACAAAATCTGGTTGTTCGCCAACAAGACGGTCCGTTGAATCATTTTGATCGCCTTGAAGTAGACACACAACGCCTTGATGCCAAACAGATCATCAATGAAAAACTGCAAGAAGTGCATGAGAAATCTGGTCACTCAATTAGTGCTCCCTTGGGGACCATGTTTACTTTAGCCAGTCAAATGAAAGCAGCTGCCAGCATGATCAGCAATGCCATGAACGATAATAATGCTGATAAGGCAAAACAGCAGCAAGGAAAAGCCGGTAAAACAGATACCTCGACTGAAGCAGCAAGTGATGACCAGCAACCAAGTATGAGTGTTGGTGATGTAGTTGGCAAAGTGTGTCCAATTTTAGGCGCTGCCATCAATGGAGTTAGCACAGCAATCGATGGTGTGTTTGGTGCTTCTGATGCTCCTTCAGGTGGGCCAAATAGTGGTGGTTCGGGAGGTGGACAAGCCAATGGTCAGGCCAACAATCTTTCTGGAGGTTTTGCCTCCCCATCAGGAGGTAGCTCTGGATCTGCGGGGGGTCATCCTGTAGGTAATAATCCTGTCCCAGACTCCAATGTAATGTCTGAGGCAGCCAATAAAAGCTTTAATACTGGCTCTTCTGGATTCGAGGCAGAGTTTAACGCTTCCCATAAGCCCGTGTTTACTGCTTTTGCTGATAACAACGACGATAATAACCAAAACCAGAATCAAAGCCAGAACCACCATCCCACAGTCGTTCCCGGCCACAAGCCTGAGCATTTGCAAAGGGATACCGGACACTCAACCGCAAACTGGCAGCCAGGGCAAAGTTGGTGGGATGTGGGAAAAGATTCCAATCCGTTTTCTCATCACGTCTACATGTCAGATTTTGGCGTGGAAGTTCCCGATCCACGTCCAGCAGGATCTACTGAGCCTTTGCTTTTTGAAAACACCTTTAAAACTCCGAGCTCGTTTCAAGATTCATTCCAACAAGCGTTCGAATCACAAACACCAAC
>JBDLIP010000152.1 GCA_039714795.1 Pseudomonadota bacterium
ACCTCTGACCTCTGACCTCTGACCTCTGACCTCTGACCTCTGACCTCTGACCTCTGACCTCTGACCTCTGACCTCTGACCTCTGACCTCTGACCTCTATTTCTTCTTCAACTGAATAACCCCATCCCAGTCCTTAGGAGGCGGTTTCTTTTTGAATTCAGCACACCGTTTTAGATACATATCACAGACAGGATCATGGCCAAAGCTATCAACGATGGCTTGGAAATTATCGATAGCTTCGTCCCAGCGCTGTTCTAGGTAAACTTTAAAACCTTGGGTGAACAATTCGGTGTATTGAATTTGTTGCTTGGAGGGGAATAGGTTGGGATCACCTTTTTTGAGACCAACGAGTTCATAAATCAAATTTCCTTGTTTTTTGCCCTTTACTGCAACAACGTCTAAGGGGCGTAACAGGCAGTCCTTGTGGACGGATTCGTAGACCTCAGTGCTTACAATAATTGTGGTGTGATACATTTTATTGGTTCCTTCAAGGCGTGCTGCAAGATTGACAGAGTCACCAATAGCGGTGTAGTTGACACGATCTGATGAGCCAACATTTCCCACGATAGTATCCCCGGTGTGAATTCCAAATCGTGTACGCAACTCAGGCTTTTGTTCAGATCGCCATTTGCGGTTTAGTCCTTTAAGTTTTTTCTCGCATTCAAGCGTTGCTATACATGCCTTTAATACATGTTTTTTGTCAACAAAAGGGGCTCCCCAAAAGGCCATGATCGCATCACCGATATACTTATCAATGGTGCCGTTGTGCTTTTGAATAATTGTGGTCATTTCTTCGAAATACTCAGAAAGGTGTAGCATCAATTTTTCAGGAGGATAGCTCTCACTGACACCGGTAAATCCAGCAATATCGGTAAAGAGAAGGGTGACCGGTCTTAACCGTCCTCCAATTTTCACATCTTGCCCTTGTTTGGTCAGTTTTCGAACAACTCCTTTGGGAACAAACTTGCCAAAAGCTTGCAAGCTTGAACGCATTGCCGAGATTGAATCATTCAGTAACTTTATCTCGGCGATGTTGGAATGGATTTCCTTTCCATGATCGAGGTCAAAATTTTGAATTTTGTTAGCTTCTTTGGCCAATAGCATGATCGGGCGTGAAAGGTTGCGTGAAAGGATAATGATAAAAATGATGGAGATGATAAAAATGATAATCGAGATTATAATCGTTTCTTGTTGTATCCTTTTAGCCTCGCCCAAGAACACATCTGTGGGGGCAACAATGCCCACTTTCCACTTTTTGTTAAAATCTTTGGGAAAAGATTTAAACAGGGCAAAATATTCTGTGCCCCGAAAATCAAAGGTAAATTTGTCACGGCCGTAGAGTTGATGATCTTGGAATGCTGTGACAAGTCTTTTATCCTTAAGGTCATCAACAAGCTGAATTTTGGTCTCATCTCCTTCTACTCTGGTTGTTTTGGTTTTGTCAGGGTGGGCAATGAGCTCACCGCCATCGTTATCAACAATAAAGACGATACCTCGCTCTCCCAAGTTTGTTTGCTTTAAAAATGAGGAAATGTCCTCAATATAAATGTTTGATCCAACAACGCCGAAGAATTCTCCTTTACTTGGTGAGTTCCCGTATCCGGTATAAAGTGGTTGAGCCGCAGTTATTCCAGGCTTTCCTTCCAACAATGAAAAAATTTCGACTTCACTCCAGAAAAATTTACGATTTTGTCGGGCTTTGATATACCACTCAGAGATTCGGTGATCAAACATGACATTGGGAATCGTTTCAGTTTCTCGGACAACGCCATCAATATCACGATATTGCCAGGTTTCTACGGTTTCTGTCTCGGTGCGGTTGATAAATCGTACTGAAAAACTGATGCCACCCGGCAATCTGTCAGTAGGATTGGCCCGATAAGTAGCTCGGTCTCCAAGGCGGGATATTTCTAGGAATTTCCCGTTTTCAGCACCAACATACATATTAGTAAGGTGCGGGTAGACTCGCAAAACCCCAATCATGTAGAGGATAATTTCCTCATTGTTAATGTCCACATGTTCAGGATTGGCGACTAAGTTGGAGCCCAAAAGCGTCATTTCCTGAGCTGTATTGAGATAGGCACGCGTGCTGTCAATGGAACTTTGGGCAATTTCTGTAACCAGCATGTCTGAGAAGCGAACCAGATTTTCTTTGTTATTGTAAAATGTATACCACATGATCGAAAGTGCAGTTGCCAAAAGGACAATAACAAATTCGGCAATAATATCGAACTGTATTTTTCGATTTCTCCAAATATTCAGCATATAATCAACCATTAAACTAATGACCCCCTAATTTATTGTAAGATTTATAGGTTAAATATTTATTAATCATTTGATTTATTTCCAGAATTAGTGCGCATTAGACATGTGAGTTGTGAATTGTGTATAATGATCGAAACACAAAAAAAATGTTGAGGCGCTATGTTTGAAGTTACATTTTGGGGTGTGCGTGGGTCAATTCCCTGTTGCGGCCCGCAATACAACGAGTACGGCGGGCATACCTGTTGTGTAGGGGTTCGTCTGGATGATGCTTTCATCATACTTGATGCCGGTACAGGTATTTTGCCATTGGGTGAATGGGTAACCGCGCAAAAAATCTCAAAAGCTTCTTTGCTATTATCACACGTGCACTTTGACCATATTATTGGGTTGCCATTTTTTGCTCCCTTATGGAACCCTGATTTTTCTTTGGATATATTTGCGAGTCATTTGATCGACGAAGGAGGAATCGAGGCTTTCTTTCGTAAAAATATTACCCATCCTTTGTTCCCGGGATCTCTTATTGATATGGCCAGAGCCGATTTGACATTGCATGATGTGGTGGCTGGAGATTCCATTGATAATGTGCCGGGTTTGAAAATCTACACCCAAGCTTTAAATCATCCAGGTGGTGCAACTGGATATCGCCTTGAGGCCGGAGAAAAATCTCTTTGCTACATCACGGATACAGAACATATGATCGGTCACCATGATGTTAAGTTATTGGATTTTATCCAAGGAACTGATTGTCTTATTTACGATGCCATGTACACAAGCACGCAACACAAAGAAAAAATTGGCTGGGGGCACTCTACCTGGCAAGAGGCAGCGTATTTAGCGCAAAACGCTGATGTAAAGCAATTGGTACTCTACCATCACAACCATGCGCATACGGATGAGATGATGCGTGAGATTGAAGGTCAGTTAAAAGAAGTTTTTGCGCAAGGGGTGGTTGCCAAGCAGGGTATGAAGATTGAGTTGGAGTAGGTTGGGCAAAATTTCGTTTAACCTGACAAGGGTATATAGGCTCTTTTGCGTTTTGGGGACTGGGTTAGCCGTATTACCACGGTACTTTGATTTTTTTCACTCTATTCCTGACGAAATTTTAAAAAGTGAGAATTTTTTGTAAAAAATCTATC
>JBDLIP010000153.1 GCA_039714795.1 Pseudomonadota bacterium
GCTGTTCACTGAACAACCCTGCGATCAAACCCGCAAATCTTGCATATTTGTAGCAAATATGTGATGTTACAATCCATGAATCCTTTATTACTTGCTGCTTGGCAGCGCTTGGCTTTTGTTGTCTTTTTGATTGTGAACCTGTGGGTATGTGTACTTTGGGCATGGTAGCTGTTGATATGATTCGTAAAAAATTATCCAAGTACTGGAGAGCAAAGTCTTCCATCGTCAATTCAAAACAGCTTGATCCCATTGGTATTCATTGTCATAGCTTACATGTTTGTTATGGCCGGCATGTGGCAATAGAAAAACTTACGGGTGTTTTTGAACCTGGAACGCTTACAGCAATTGTAGGCCCCAACGGTGGGGGCAAGTCAACCCTGCTGAAGGTCATGAATGGGACCCACCCCCATGAACGCGGAGCTATCAAGATTTCTCCAAGCGTGCAAGATCACATCGCCTATTTGCCACAGCACACTGAAATCGATCGTAGTTTTCCCATCTCAGTCAAGGATTTGGTTGCCATGGGGTTGTGTCATCAACAGGGATTTTTCACAGGTATCACGGAGGGTGCTTGTTCAAGCATAGATCAATCTCTTGAGCGAGTTGGAATGCTTGACTGCAAAGATCGGTCCTTGCATACTTTATCGGGCGGGCAGTTGCAACGCACGTTGTTTGCGCGAATGGCTGTGCAGAATGCCCCTATCATTTTACTTGATGAGCCGTTTGCAGCTATTGACGCTCCCACCATGGAGATTCTGGCTGATATTTTGTGTATGTGGCAACAGCAAGGCCGGACTTTGGTGGTTGTCTTGCATGACTTGGATATTGTCAGAGAATTTTTTCCGCAAACACTTATCCTAGCGCGTCAGAGTGTGGCTTGGGGAGCAACCCAGGATGTATTGACTCTGGAAAATTTACGTCGTGCCAAGAATCTTTCCCGTGGTTGGGAGGTCACAAGTTGTGGTGTTGCAGCGGTTCCAAACGGCGTTTCCGCTATAGCTTGAAGGAAACACCATGCTTGAGGTACCTTACGACTTTTTTATTAGTCCCTTTGAGACCTACCTTTTTTTGCGTCGGGCACTGATTGCTTGTCTAGCACTGTCATTAGGAGCGGCTCCGATAGGCATTCTTGTAGTGCTGCGTCGTATGAGTCTTATGGGGGATGCTCTATCACATTCTATATTACCTGGCGTATCACTTGGCTTTTTGTTGTCAGGTCTGTCTCTGCCTCTTATGAGCTTGGGGGGATTTATCTCTGCGCTGATTGTAGCTTTGCTGGCGGGCATAGTTTCCAGAACCACTATCCTCAAGGAAGATGCTAGTTTGGTGGGATTCTATCTGATTTCCCTGGCTCTGGGATCACTGATCGTGTCGGTAAAGGGAAACAACATTGATCTGGTGCATATTTTGTTTGGAAATATTTTAGCCATTGATCAAACGGCTTTGATACTGGTGTCGGTGATTACTTCAGTCGTTTTGTTGTTAATGGCGTGGATTTACCGTCCCTTGATGATTGAGTGCTTTGATCCAAATTTTATGCGATCTCTGAAAGGACGCGGACATCTTTACGAGGCCTTGTTTATTGTGATGATTGTTTTGTGTATGGTAGCTGCGTTTCAAACAATGGGAACGCTGATGGCTTTGGGGCTGGTGATGCTGCCGGCAATTATTGCCCGTTTCTGGACTCAAGAAATTTTGAGTTTGTTTGTGGTTGCTTTCCTTGTGGCTCTAGTTTCCAGCTACATAGGGTTGTTGCTTTCATTTCATTATAATTGGCCTTCTGGGCCCGCAATTCTTTTGGTAGCCGGAAGTTTTTATGTTTTTTCAATAATTGTTGGGCGCTTTGGTGTTCTTAGGGGACAAAATTAACTTAATGTTTCGATTCCTTTCCTTACTGTTTTGCTTTGGGTTTATTACACTGCTCGTTTATCATTGTGATGGAGCACGCACACTAAAGGTTGTCACGTCATTTAGTATCCTGCAGGATTTAACACAACAAATTGCAGGACCAGAGATACAGGTCAACACCATCGTTGGTCCTAATAGTGATGCGCATGTTTTTCAGCCCACTCCTGAAACGCAAAAACTCTTGTCTGGCGCTGATCTAGTGATTATCAATGGTTTAGGGTTTGAAGGCTGGATCACGCGATTGATTGATGCGTCTGGATTTAAAGGATCAATCACTGTGGCCTCCCAAGGCATCAAGAAAAGATATGTTTTGGATGAAAAAGTCTTTGATCCTCATGCTTGGCATAGTATTGCAGCCGTAAAAATTTATGTACGTAACATTGCACGAGCACTGTGTACATTAGATCCGACTAACAAGGACGCATACCAACAACGCTTGAATTGCTATCTTACCAAACTGAATGAATTGGATGCATGGGTGAGTCATTCCATTAATACTATTCCCGCCCAGAAACGCAAAATTGTAACGGCACACGATGCTTTTCAATACTACGGAAAAGAGTATAAATTGATATTTCTAGCCCCTCAGGGCGTTAGCACAGAATCTGAGCCTTCTGCAGCTCAGGTTGCTCGTTTGATTACACAGATAAAAGAGGAGGGTATTGATGCCTTGTTTATCGAGAACATGGCAAGTGCACGTTTAGTGGAGCAAATGGCCGCGGAAACTAATATTCGTATTCTAGGTCCATTGTATTCCGATGCATTGTCAGAAAAAACAGGACCTGCAGCTACTTATTTCAAGATGATGCGTCACAATACGGAGCAGCTTTTGGGTGCGATGCAGGGTATATACTGAGCAGTGCTTAAGTTAGTGCTATATTGAAGTTGAATCAAACTGTTGATTTTCTGGTGCACTCAAAGTTCTCATTTACCTCAAGTAAACTGCGCGCTTTTCACTGCCATAAAATTTAATATTTCTATTCAGCACGGGTATATTGGTTTTTTGTTCAATTCCACTTGAAACGTCGAATAGACAAAAAAAATTAGAAATTTGCTGATGGTAATACATTCTTTAGATTTGGTTAATTCCTTATTAACTCTTTTTCTCTAAGTTAAGGGGCAGAAAAGAAAACAACAGGAAAGCCATGCACCCTGCGATACAAAACCGTAATGAGCCCTTTGATCTCAGCTTATGCGATTCAACTCAGAGCTACCGGTTGGAGAATTTTCCCTATAGGCACAAAAATATCATCAACGATCGCGTTGGTTCCTTAGTAATGCCAGACAACTCGATGATCGACTCAGGTATCAAACAGGAAGATGTCTTGATTGTTGAGCCCAATAAGAAACCACAAGATGGCATGATTGTCGCTGCTCTTATAAGCGGCACCCTGTTGATACGCCGGTATTTTAAAATTAAAAATAAAATCTGTTTGACGCCCGATAATGTTGAGATTGCTTCTACCGAAACAA
>JBDLIP010000154.1 GCA_039714795.1 Pseudomonadota bacterium
CCGACTTTTTAGCCGGTGTTTTTTTTCACATAAAACAGGTACCCGATAACCTATCCTTTTTCAACCCAAGATTGTCCCACAGAATCCGTTACAATGAGTTTTATCTTTATGGCTACAAGAGCACGTCATTCATCCAAAGCGAACTTTTTTTCTCCGGAAGTGTTAGAGTTTCTCAAACGACGCTACAGCGAGATTTTAGGGCTAACACTTTGCCTTATAGGCACCTACCTACTGCTCAGCCTGATCTCCTACGAGCCCTCTGATCCTTCATTTAATACGGCAATTAAAGGCGATGCTCAAAATTATGGCGGCTACCTTGGGGCTATCCTTGCCGATCTGTTACATCAGCCCTTTGGAAAGGCTAGCTATTTTCTTCCCTTTTATCTGTTCATAATCAGCAAGCTTAAACTTACGCACACACCCATACATCATTGGGCCCTCAAGTTGCTTGCAGTTCCTCTTGTCTTTGTTGTGCTATCCTTGAGCTTGGCCAGCCTGGCTTTTGCCCTTGGTGCTTCTCCAGTTGCCTGGGGGGGGGCTATTGGGGGATTGTCTTGGCAAAAGATTGCACCATTACTGCCTGGGTATAACACGTTTATCACTCCTATGATCTTTGGACTTTTGCTTTTCATCACAGGCGCAATCGTCATGCAGTTGCTTTCAGGGCATCGTTGGCGCCAATGGAATGCTATCCTCCACGTACTTTTCAATTGGACTCAAGCTCTTTTCAGAGTACATCGCACTTTGATGCAAAAAATAAAAACCATCTCCTTTGCGCATGTGAATGCCACTGCCCAAGCAAAGCAGGTTGCAAAACCTCGTGCAACCCCTCAAACTCAGCACCCCACATCGCCTCCACAAAAACCCAGTCCTGATGGCGAGCAATCTGCCCCCTTGGAACTCTCAACAACCGGTGAATACCAACTTCCCCCCCTAGATCTCTTGGCTCAAGCTTCAGACAAAGGAAAAATCTCACAAACCTCAAAACACATCTTTGAAGCCAAAGCCCAGGAGCTCATGGGAGTTCTAGAGGACTTTGGTGTTCGAGGAGAAATCGCTCAAGTGCGGCCAGGGCCTGTGGTTACCCTGTATGAACTTGTGCCAGCTCCAGGTATCAAAGCCTCTCGGGTGATTGGCTTGGCAGACGATATCGCCCGCTCAATGAGCGCCATTTCTGCTCGCGTTGCAGTGATTCCCGGATGTAATGCCATTGGGATTGAGCTACCAAATGAAACCAGACAGACAGTCTATTTGCGCGAATTGCTCTCAAGTAAAATCCATGAACAATCTAGGGCCGAACTTGCGCTTGCCTTGGGACATGATATTGGGGGCACCCCAGTCGTTGCAGATCTCGCTCGTATGCCACACTTGTTGGTTGCTGGAACCACCGGATCAGGAAAATCGGTGGCAATCAATAGCATGATCTTGTCCTTGCTTTATCGCCTTTCACCTGAGCAATGCAAACTCATCATGATTGACCCTAAAATGTTGGAGCTCTCTGTTTATGATGGTATCCCGCATTTGTTGTCTCCTGTGGTCACAGATCCAGCAAAAGCCGTTATGGCCCTTAAGTGGGCCGTGCGCGAAATGGAAGATCGGTATCGTGCCATGTCAAAACTGGGCGTACGCAATATCATTGGCTACAATTTACGTGTTTGCGAAGCCAAAGCCAGGGGAGAATCCCTAACACGCAAAGTCCAGACGGGTTTTGACCCAGAAACGCAAGCGCCCTTGTATGAAACTCAGGATCTAGACCTGCAATCTTTGCCCTATATCGTCATCGTCGTTGATGAGATGGCAGACCTGATGCTGGTTGCTGGAAAAGATATTGAAGCCTCTGTGCAACGTCTTGCGCAAATGGCTCGTGCTGCTGGTCTGCATTTGATCATGGCAACACAACGTCCGTCCGTAGATGTAATTACCGGTACCATTAAGGCCAACTTCCCAACCCGTATTAGCTTTTCAGTCTCTTCTAAAATCGACAGCCGAACCATTTTGGGAGAGCAGGGGGCTGAACAACTCTTAGGCCAAGGAGATATGCTATATATGGCCTCTGGTGGCAGAGTCGCGCGTGTACACGGTCCTTTCGTCAGTGACGAGGAAGTTGAACGAATTGTGGCCTTCCTCAAATCCCAAGGCAGTCCCAACTACGTAACAAACATCACTGAGGAGATTGAAGGAGGTTTTGATGACCTGCTCGGCGGGGAACAAAATTCTGGAGATGAGCTTTACGATCAAGCGCTTGCCTTGATCTGTCGTGAACGCAAAGCTTCAACTAGCTTTATTCAACGCCACTTGCAAATCGGCTACAATAGAGCGGCTCGTATCATTGATCGAATGGAGACTGAAGGTGTTGTCAGCCCAGCCAACCATGTTGGTAAACGTGAAATTCTTATTCAACCTACAGAGGATTAAATTACTCATGCAATATGCTCATAATGCTCATACCCTCTTACTTACCCTTGTAGTATTAGTATTTTTTTCTGTGCCAGGATTAGCTCAGGTAGAGACTCAAGGATCTATCACCAAAATTGAAAACTATTTTGAAAAATTGCAAACCATGCGTGCCAATTTTGTCCAAATGAATCAAGATGGCACAATTTATAAGGGAAAATTTTATCTGTTACGACCCAACAAATTCCGCTTGGATTATACAGATCCCTCAACCTTGTTGGTTCTCTCTGACGGAAATTCCGTCATCAATTATGATTCAGATATAGGAGATCCAGGCTACATATCCATCGACTCCACTCCGGCCTATTTTATCCTGCAACGTCACGTGAAACTATCAGGAGACATTACTGTGAGCAGTCTGCTGCCAGGAGAAAACACCCTGAGGGCCACTTTGGTAAAAACCAAAGACTCCCAAATGGGAAGTCTCACACTTATTTTTACAAACCAACCTTTCCAACTAAAAGCCTGGATTGTGCTTGATTCTCAAGGAACCAAAACCCAGACTGTCTTGTCTGATATTCAAGAAAACATTGCCCTTGACCACAGGCTTTTTCGGTTTTACAAAATGCGGCATTAACGGGAATAACTTGTGTTGGTTCAGCGGGAATCGGACAAATGACCTTCGTTTCTTAGATACTACAAAGGCCCAATCTCATCGATCAAGTCGTGTGGTTCCGGCAAGCGTGTGTGCTTCTCACTAAGGACGCTAGGAAAAATAACCTTTACAATTTAACTAAAATACTTTATAGACAGCGTTACGCAGCAAGATCAAGCAACAGAACGCGAAACACGATTATAAATGTTATTTTTCCTAGCGTCCTAACGACTTGGGCTAGACTTCTTTGCGATAGCAATTTAACAAAGGAGTTTTGTCATGTATCCTACTCAATCCGATACCAGCCTTACCTTAGAAGAAGT
>JBDLIP010000155.1 GCA_039714795.1 Pseudomonadota bacterium
TAAGTCGTCACGTTCAGATGGGGGCAAAAAATCTTGCATGGGTATTTAACTACCACAATTGGATAAAATTTTAAACACTTTCATTCAGCATGAGTATAGGTCTTCATCTGGATTACGGTAACGGTCGGCACCCGGGGACCAAATATTCTTACATCTCAAGTGTCGACGTAGAATTTCCAATACAACCATTTCATAATCTAAACGTTTTATTTTACCAGAGTTGTCTTGTATAATATTTTCCTCGGCTTCACTCATAATGTCCTTGATAGGAAAAATACACTCTTCAGGATAGTAGGCAGACTTGCTGTCCAAATGTTGCTTGATAATTTGTAATCCTTTAAGAATGGGTTGATGAGTTGGATTATTACAGCAAAGTTCGAGCACCTCTAAAACGGGTTTAAGCATACGACGATAATGTCTCTTATAGGAAGAACTCATAGCTTTATGAACACGTGTTTGATAATTACCTTGCGCTTCATCTTCAGCAATAATTCTTTGCAGCAATTCTTGACTGACGATAGGAAAAATAACCTCTTCGACTACTCCTGCTGGTTGTTTGGTCGTTGCCTGAGCAATTTTCAACAAAAACGTTGGTTTGCCATTAACTTTGGTGAGTTCAGGCAAAAGCTGTTCTCGAACAGATCGCTCAGATTTGGTGCGTACTTTATGGATAAGTTTATTGAAGATGTCAATAAGATCATCAGTTATTTGCATAGAACGATTGTGGCTGTATATGGCTAAAAGGGCGTGCCGTTTACTGGGAAGGTGAGAGCGTATTTCTTTTGGAGTTTCAGCTTCAGTTCTCAACGAATATTGTTTAATAATTTGAGCAGAAATACCTGAGAATAGATCTGGGGATGTGCCAATCTCTCGTAACTTCTTTAGTTTTTGAGTTTCTATAAGAATTGTGTTTAAGCTGGCCTTACCTGGTCCTTGCTTAAGGTCAAAGAAGGACAACTCTTCCGTTTGATTGTTATCCTCTCTTTTTTTGACTAATACATCAAGCGCAGCCTTTTGGCTCTCTGTAAGCCGAGAGGAGATTTTTTCAAACAAATGTCTTTCAAACTCTTGTGATGCTGAATTGATGAATCGGTTAATTTGTTTAATAGAGAATGGTTCTATTTTTCTTTCCTGAAAATAATTGTAAACCATAGTCCTAATAGTTCTAGGATTATAATTTTTTATAGGGAGAATTTCAGCAGTGAGCCAATCTGTTAAATTTTGTGCATCCTGGGCAGTAGGCGTGCGAAAGCCACAGTGCAACCTAACCTGTCGCCTGTGTAGTTTAGCTGTTTCAGCAGTAAAGTCGTAGTGATAAAAGGTAAGCTCATCTTTACCCAATTGACACGCAAGGAACTTAAGTACTGATAGGGCAATCAACTCCTCAGCCTCTGGAAATTTTTTGGCATACAGAAAATACTTCAGTAAGACCGCGAACCCCAGTCGTGTTTTGCCGCTCTTGGCTTGTACCATCTTCATCTCTTGTGTGTTGAGGGTCCAGCACTCTCTTAACTCACTCCTATTCCAGTTTTGTTTCACTGTTATTACCTGCCAAAAAGTTCCTATAATTACTGGTGTCGGCATCCTTTGGATCGATATTCCCAAAAAACCAAGCCTTTCTGGAAATCACTCTAGGGAAAACAAGTAGTATTGTAAACACCAAACATAATTCGGCATTTAGAAATTCGATCGAAATTTACGATTTCCTACCCGTTTGCACACAAAAGTCATTCAGTGAATTTTGGTCATGAAAATTTAAAAATCTCTGAAAAACGTCGTTGAATAAGGGTTTGCAAGAAATCCATTCTTGAAATCTGGTCTGCTTTCCCCAAAACCCAAATCTACCCAACCAGAAGTTTTCTCTGAGATTACCGATATTGCAGCTTGTCTCACACTGGGCCAATTAGGCGAATTTGGCACTTTTTATGGACTGTAGAGTGATCAAAGGAAAAAATCTGCGATTGCAACTCAGAAAATTTTAAAAATTGCTCAATTTTGCAGCGAATTCACGCGTTACAAAATTTTGGTGACGGATCTTGGGCATGATGTCACTTTCTACCGACCCCATAAGGGGGTACAGTACGAACATATCGATGCCATTTTTACGGAAGTCATTGACTGGAAGCTTATTGAAACCCACTGGTTAGATATGATGCAGATTGTCCTGTCTATACAGGCTGGGAAAGTACTACCATCAATGTTGTTACGTAAACTAAGGACGCTAGGAAAAATAACCTTTACAATTTAACTAAAATACTTTATGGACAGCGTTACGCAGCAAGATCAAGCAACAGAACGCGAAACACGATTATAAATGTTATTTTTCCTAGCGTCCTAAGCAGGAAAAACCGCAAAAACAAACTCTATCGAGCGTTCCGAGAGCTTGGCCGTGTTGAACGTACCATCTTTTTGATGCGCTATATCTCGGACGCTAATTTTCGTTTCAGTATTCGTGCTGAAACTACCAAGATTGAGTCCTTCCATAGCTTTCTGGACTGGATCGCCTTTGGTGGTACTGTCATCAAAAGTGGTGATCCTGTCGAGCAAGCTAAACGAATGAAATATATGGATGTTGTTGCTAATGCAATAATGTTACAAAATGTGGCTGATTTAACCGATGTCCTCAATGATATGGCTAATGAAGGCTTTAAAATTACACCAGAATTGATCAGCAGCTTGAGTCCATATATGTGCGAAAATATTCTGCGCTTTGGAAAATGGTCACTTGATATGGAGGATCTACCAGAGCCATTACAACCTAAACCATTACCAATCACAGCTTAGGGACAGAGTGATAACATTTTACACGTATCTTCGACAGACCCCGTATTGCTTGGCAAAGCTGCAGCGATGTCGCTGGCGCCGGCGTCTCCTATGCTATTGCACTCCAAATGCAATGTTTGCAGCGTGGTATTGCTTGGCAAAGCTTTACCGATGGCGCTGCCGCCGGCGGCTCCTATGTTATTGTCCCCCAAATCCAATGTTTGCAGGGTGGTATTGCTTGGCAAAGCTGCAGCGATGGCAATGCCGCCGGCGGCTCCTATGTTAGTGCGATGCAAATCCAATATTTGCAGCGTGGTATTGCTTTTCAAAGCTTTACCGATGGCGCTGCCGCCGGCGTCTCCTATTTTATTGTACCTCAAATTCAATTTTTGCAGCGTAGTATTGCTTTTCAAAGCTTTACCGATGTCGCTGCCTCCGGCATCTCTTATTTTATTGTCCCTCAAATTGTATCTTCTCCATATCTCCGGGTACCCCCATAATAGATGCCCCACATTTCAAAAAAAGTTGCATTTTTTTCAAAATAGTTCTTGACAGCATTTTA
>JBDLIP010000156.1 GCA_039714795.1 Pseudomonadota bacterium
TAAGTCGTCACGTTCAGATGGGGTCAAAAAATCTTGCATGGGTATTTAACTACCACAATTGGATAAAATTTTAAACACTTTCATTCAGCATGAGTATAGCGTTTTGTAATTGGGGGCATCGCTATGAAAAAGGACCTTCGGGTGATTGGCTAACCAACGGGGTATAAGCGATGGAAATGGTTTACTAACAAGCTTCTTGAAAGATATCGCAACAGAACTCTCAGTTACCCGCAAACATCAAAAGCCCCCTTTTCACAGCGATGCCCCCAATTTTTGGCATTTAGTTTCCACGGCACTTTTTCATATTCTCTTTCATACCATATCTTGGAAAAATTGTCAGCAAATTATCAGCAAATGATGGAGAATTTCGCATAGTTTGCGATAGTTTCGAATAGTTTCTGATAGTGAAAGATAGCTCGAAAAGCCTTTGTAGAAAAGGATTTCCCTGTTAGTTACCAATACATCGTCTGTTTGTAAGAAATATAGTGTCGCAGATTCAAAATCTGTTGTTCGCAAGGACGTGGGAGTTCGAGTCTCCCTGGGGGCACCAATATTGATAAGGGTTTAAATCCGGGTGAAATCAAAAATCAAAAGCTTAAGAGATCACCCGACAGCCAAGTATCCAGGCGCTTTTGCCAGGCTAATCTGATCAAAATCCGATAATTTGTAATGTGTCAGGATCAACCTGAGATCACGCAAATAGGACCTGGTAAATTCACAATATTCAGTAAGACTGGCTGATAATTTAACACTGTCAAAGGGTTTGTTGGTTTTGCGCATCTGCGCTCTTAGTGTCCTGAATTTTTTGTATGCCTTGTTGTAATTTAGATTACGCATGTAAGCCCAGGTACAATCATGAAGAGAATCGTAACCTTTTACCACCTTTGAAATGGTCATTCCAAAAAGAGAATTTTTGGTTCTTGCTGCCGAAGAGCTGCCCCATCCCGTTTCAAGGCAGGTTTGTGCAAGTGCGAGGGATGGAGGTATGATGTCGACATGGATGAGCATTCTTGAGATGTTGGTGGTTTTTAAATTATATTTTTCCGCCAAAGCTGTTACTTTTCGCTGATCTTGACTCGATAGTGTTTTAGGTGATTTTTTTAGCGAGAGTAGATACCGGCGATCGTCTGCAATGTCTTCATTGACCTTTAAAATAAGCGGTAGCACGCTTAAAATAAACATTTCCTGCCTTTTATTTAGGTGTAGGCGCCGATGCATATCCTTGGGCAGGGCTTGAAAATAGACACGTGGGATGTCCTTGTTGCCCTTGCGAACATCAGCTAACTTTAGATCATAATCAGCAAAAATTTTAACAAGTTCGGTTGCTGATTTTGGTTTTGCTGGGATATCGTGGCGCTTCGGTGGTATTGGCGGTATTGGTATATTGTGTGCATTTGTATGCGTTTCAATGATCACAAAAAGATTTACGAGAAGGAAACTTATACTGAAGAGAAATAAAAACCTTTGTTTCCTGATACGCTCAAAGTGCTCATTTACCCATGTAAATTGCAAGTTGGCAGCTGTCATTACATCCAAACGTCGTCGTATCTTTAACACTTATACTACTCCTTACCAATCAAAACGTGGCAACAACTATACTATAGCTGGATCAGATTATTGGCTTTCTGATACGTTCGAAGTGCTCATTTGCAGTTGTAAACTGCACGCTTCTCACGATCATAAAATTCAACTTTTTGATTCAGCACGGGTCTGTAATAAATATTACGGGTAAAATAGGATAAAATGAACGAAAAGTCAATTTTTGCAAATACGAAATTTAAATAAAATTGTAATTATTAAATTAATTCCATGTGTTAGCTTTTTTTCTTACTTACTACACAACAGTTGTCTGGTCGGGGTAATATTTTTTAATCGATCGTACCACTCACTGATGGTCACAAATGTGTAACCACGAGTCTGAAGGCCATCAATGATTCCCGGAAGTGCTTTAAGGGTATTACGATGTATATCATGCAACAATATAACTTCTCCAGGTTGTGTCCGATCCAAAACACGTTGCTTTAGTGTTTCAGGATTTGGGCGTTTCCAATCTTTAGAATCAAGCGACCAGAAAATGGTATGCATGTTCTGCGCGAATGCCTTGTTCTTGACGGTTGAGTTAGAACTACCATAGGGTGGACGAAACCATCCTGGCAGTATCTCAAGCTTAGCCAATTCAGCATTAGTTTTTTGCAATTCATCTTCGATTGATGTGCTGGATCGTTTGCGTAAATTAGCGTGTGAGTACGAGTGATTGGCGATTTCATGTCCGCTGTCGCGAAGCGAGCGGACAATTTCAGGATTGTTTTTTACATTACGTCCAAGGACAAAGAAAGTGGCCTTGACGCCCTTTTCATTCAGTATCTTAAGGATTTTGGGTGTGATCGACCGTGAGGGACCATCGTCAAAAGTTAAAGCTACAAATTTATTGCTTGATTTTTTGTGTGTCAATCTTTCGAGACAGGTGTAACTAAAATTTTCTTTGGTATCTGCAAATACTTGGGTGAAAAAAACCATTACGTATGCAAACATTGCCATAACAAAGCGCTTGTACACCATGAATTTCCCCGTTTTTTCTTTTTATTATAAAATAAACTATTTAATTTTTATTAAAGCATTCTGTAATAAGCGGGATATATCGCACAGGGTACCAAGCTTTTAGACGGTATGCTTCTTTCCTGGTAGAGTTTGTTTCAATGGCAGGCTATCCCGGTTATGCCACCAGAAAACTTGGTTTGAGGGAGGTGTGGAATAGAGCTGGTACAATGCCAATTAGGGAGGATTTTTCTATACCCCGCGGGATGACGGTCCGAAGCTTTATCCTGACAGAGATCCAATTTAGTTATAGTGAGTATTGCTGTGGTTGATGTTGAAGGCGGTGCCATCTTTAACAAATCCCTGTTCCAATTTTGGAATTGGAGCTTCATCTAACCGCCGGATGTTACCATAAAAATGAGTGATGACAATTTCGGCACTGATGGTGTGAGGACACTTGCTATGAGGGCATTGGTGACAGGATCCATAACGAACGTACTCCAACTGACCTTCAATAAAAAACCGGCTCTTCGACGTTTCAAGTGGAATTGGACGTAAAACCTATAGGGAGTTAGTTTAACTTCCAAGATTCCGCTCTCTAGCGTGTAACTATGGAGACCAATATGCTTACATCCTGAATTCCCGATGATTTTATCACTAGGTCTCCAATTCGGGAGTCGGTACGCGTGGAATGGCGCCATTTTTGGCTTTCTAGTGTATCAGACAGCCC
>JBDLIP010000157.1 GCA_039714795.1 Pseudomonadota bacterium
ACCACAATAATTTCAGCGTCGGCGTAATATTGTTTTAAAGTCGGAATAAGCTTTTTTAAACTCTGCGCCTCATTCAGACAAGGTAAAATGATACTCAAGTGATATTTCATAAATGCTTCATCATCAGTCTTGACAATTTTTGGGGAGATATATTGATTCAAGACTGGTGTTAGTCTCGCTTGGTTTACAAGTCCAATACGCTTGTGGTGGAACATCCTGCCATATCCATTCAATGCAGTTCTGACCTGCTGGGAACCCCTTAAAGCATATTTTGTTCCTCATCGGAGGCCCTGGATTGTACTCCATTCCTATGACATGGTTGCCCTGGGTGGGGATATGCGACAAGGAATTCAATGATGCCGGGTAGTTATCCATTTCAAAGTAGAAAGTTTCTACCGCTGTCCTAAAAAAGGAAAACATGCTTACCCCTTCTGCTACTGTGGCTTTTTTGAGGTAATGCTTGTAGAGTGCTATAGCGGATGCGCTTAATATGGCGACAATTGCAAAAACGACCACCAATTCGATGAGGGTCATCCCTCGTTGTTTGCTTGTCATAGATTTTTGCCTTTTTTATGGTAGGAGTCCAAGATAAAAGGGCAACCATAAAGGATTGCCCCTACAAACCGTTAGATTATGTAGGGGCAATCCCTTGTGGTTGCCCTTAACGGCGATGGCATTGTCCTTTAAACTAAGTCTACCGTTCTTCCTTAATTTGAAAGCCCATTTTTCGTAGTTCCTGTGCGATCTCAATTTTATTTTCCAGCAACTTCAGTTGTTTCTCATAAAGATGTACTTTGATGGGATTGATTTCCGCACGGAATTCTTCCACAGCCGCCTTCGCTTCATCAAACCGATCATCTAATATCAACCACTCAACCAGACTCAGGCGCAACGAGAGCGAATCTCTTAATGCTAAAGCTTTTTTCGCAACCTGCACTGCCTGTTCATAACGTTTTTCAGAAACATGAAACATAACGTATTGATAGTAAAAAGAGGCTTTATAGCGAGCATTATTCGGATTCTCTATCAATGTGTTAAGCATTTTGTCCATCGTGGATGAATCTAAATCGCAACGACCCTCTGCCCGTTGTTTTAATATGAACTCTAGAAGTGAGACTATCGCATGATTATATTTGCTCGTCCGAAAATGCTGGATAACTTGTTGCATATCAGGCAATTTTACCGGTTCATAGAGGCATGATAACTCTATTAAGTATAAATAAGGCGCGGTATCGTCCGGAAAAGTTTCTAGAATATGTCGAACGTATTTTTCGGCTTCTGCATTTTCACCAATACGTTGAAAAAAAGCAACTGCATGAGTTTGTGCCATGGGAGATTGGGGATGTTGTTCCGCCCAAAATACCGTCTGTTCCAGCGGCTTGCCCCACAAATCTGTTTCTGACCATGTGAGCAATAAAAAGAGTGCAAAAAACAAGCTACTCAAATAAATACTGGCTTTGCGTAAATTAGGTGTCAATATGTACTCAAACAACCATATAGCACCATAAATGATTGAGAATATTATTCCCAACATGGCTAGGTAATTGCGATGTTCAAAATACAACATCAGTCCAATAAAACTGGATTCTAAGACATGTCCAGCTAAAAACCATAATACCCCTAATGCAAAAACTGGCCAAATGTGCCGCTTCCAAAGGGCTGTCACAAACATAACTATGATAAAAATGATGGCTATCAAAGTGCTTGGAGGTGTCAATAAATGACGAGAAATGGTGTAATCATCATGATATAAACCAAATTCGTATGGTGCCAGCAACAGTATCTTAGAAATGTAGTCGGAGAGTATTCTCGCTTCTGTGAGTAAACGTTCCCCTAGTGTGAAATTCCGAATATCATAGGCTTGTAAGAGGGTATTAATATGGGTTAAAAAATAGAGTGCGAGTAAAACTAAAGGTAGATAAAGAAAAATCCAGGACCAAAGTCGCCAGTAACGGGGCTTAGGCAAGGTTCGGAGCAGTGTGACTTCAAGTACGATGATGTATAGTACAAGTAGAACTCCGTTTTCTTTACTCAAGGTTCCCAGTACCCCGCCTAAAACAACGCCAATAGAAACCCAAAAAAAACCGGATTTGAGTCTATCTTGTGCCAGATGTTGGCGACCATGCAAATAGAGTAAAAGTCCTACTAAAGTAAAGAGCGTAGAGAGTTGTGTCATACGCTGTATCACATATAACACAGTAGATACTTGTAAGGGATGCAATAACCAGAGAGAAGCCGTCAGAAAAGCGAGTAATAGACTACGCTTTTCAGATAATTTCATCAGGCGAGAGAGAGAGAGGATGAACCAGAACACTAAGCAACCATTGAGCAAGTGTATCATAAGGTTCACATATTTAAACTCCCAAGGATGATGAGGCCAATTATCCGCTTGTAAAGCAAAAGTGAATAATGAAATGGGGCGTCCAAGGCTACTTGCTATTCCTTCAAGGGCAAAGAGAAAAATGGCATAAATCCCCTCGCCCTTAATACTTCTTAAGCTTTCAAGGTTAGGCATATCGTCGAGGATAAAAATACCATTTAATCCTTGCCAATAAAGCCCAACAGTAGTGAGCAAAATGAGGAAAAACAGGCCGCCATAGCTCACTTGAGAAACGAGAGGTGTGCTTAGTTTCTGCATTTTAGGATCTCTGGAAATGAAGATAAAAAAAAACCCGCTTAGCGAGCGGGTTTAGTTTTAAGGTATAAAAGGAGTCCAAGATTTATCTTGGACGATCCAAAACACCGAAGTTTTCATGAATATTAGGTAATCCTACAGTGACTGAAAATCATCGTTTGTGCAGGATTACCACCAATAATTATATTATTGGCAAACTTTGGGGAGAATTTTGACATCCAGTGGAGGAGTACCATTATTACACGTCCACTTGCCCTGAGCCCGGTCAATCTCGAGTTGACCGGTAATATTATCAAAAGTTATTACTAGCGTACCAATATCAGCCTTGGTGTATGCGACATGTGCATACTTACCTGTGGTTGTTAATCCCAGATCATCAAAACCAGGTGAACCTGTATTTGGCAGAGTTCCTTCCTCAGCATAGTTGGTTTCTAACCCCGTCTTAAGTCCCCCCATCAGTTGCATCCCTTCGGATATCTTGGCTTTCCTCATGTAGTCTTGGTAAGCGGGAATAGCAACCGCCGCCAAAATACCAATAATCGCAATAACGATCATCAATTCAATCAGGGTAAAACCTTTTTGTGCAGTTCTCATGACATTT
>JBDLIP010000158.1 GCA_039714795.1 Pseudomonadota bacterium
TTTAGGTAGGCGAACAGCGTAGTTTCAGTTGGTAAAAATCCGAATTTCCAGCAAGTAAATAAACCATCGTTTTAAATAATTTATTCTTATACCCTTTTGCTTTTCTTTTTGTTACTTGTTTGTTGCAAATTCGTGGGGGCTCATTGCCGCCCCCACACCCCCGCTAGGATATTTCTAAAACAAGAATGTTTATTATTATTTGTTTTAGAAATATTAAGCATCTACAGCTAGATAAGCTTGAGCATTGTTTTAGTATATAGAGAAATTCACCAAACTCAGCTCAGGATAAAGCATATTTTCTTGATTTTATAATGCTACCTTCAGCCAATCATCTGTTATGCCACAAGTTCAAGCTGCAAAAATATTACTGAAATGATCGCCATAATTGGTTTCGAAATCGACCCGGAAATATATGATTCTTGTTTGGAAATATCCTAGCGGGAGTGTGGGGGCGGCAATGAGCCCCCACGAGCTTGTGACAAAAACTGACCTCTGTATGGTTCCTCTCCTGATCTGCCATCTTTATAAGCAAAAGTACTCTCTTGTACAAATATTATCTTAAATATCTAAACATTGCTTCTTTGGATCTTTTTGAATATCAGAAGTATACCCAAGAGATGTCATCCGTGATGCCCTAGAAAATAAGGCACTTGAGTCGATTATGGTTTTAACTACTGCTGCTTTTTAGTTCACTGAGGGAGTTAGTATCGAACTTTTTGATCAGAAAAAAATTCAGCTTACCCAACCGCCTTTCACCATTTTTTTACTTTTTTGTCCTTAGTATTCCTGTGACGGATCTCTACCCCTGGTGACATCACCAAGGCGGAATAGTTTCTGACATCTGACCTCTGATTTCTGATTTCTGAATCTATTTGCCGCTCCCGGTGCTTTTCAACAAAACACTTCTCTCCCCTGCCCCATACTGCCTGCAGATTTGCCTATCATTAGGAACCACTTAACACCATGCCCTTTAAAATCAAGAATACTCCTCGCCGCCTCAAGCAAGCTTTCAGCAAATGGTCGAAAAAGGAAAGCCGCGTAGGTCCTCTTATTGCCTGCAATACACTGGGAAAGCCAGTGTGGACGCCTCGAAACTATGAATCGCTCTCCTTTGAAGGGTATATGAAAAACATCATCATCTACAGATGCGTGACACTGGTAAGCCGCGGGGCGGCTAGTGTGCCTTGGCGGCTTTTGAAACGCAACACACAAATCACCCGGCACCCACTATTGCAGCTGCTGCACCATCCTAATCCGCGCCAGGGTGGTGCCTCCTTTATTGAAATGGTCTTGTCGCACAAATTACTGTCGGGCAACAGCTATATTGAGGCTGTGGATGGTGCTCGCGGACAACCCTTTGAGTTGTATGCCTTGCGTCCCGACCGAGTGCGCATTGTTCCTGGATCAGGCGGGGTTCCCATTGGTTATGAATATACTGTCAATGGTCAATCACGCCGGATTGGTGTTGATCTGCTAAATGGTAATTCTCCGATTTTACATCTTAAAACCTTTCACCCCTTGAATGACTGGTACGGCATGAGCCCGGTTGAAGCTGCCGCTTGCGCCGTTGATCAACACAATGCGGTTTCCAACCATAATTTGGCCATGCTGCAAAACGGTGGGCGTCCCTCGGGAGCTTTGAAAGTCTATTCAAGAAGCGGCGCCAACCCCCCTCGCCTGACCGCAGAACAACGACAAAATATGCGAGATAACCTACGTGAAGCCTACCAAGGGGCTACCAATGCCGGCAAAGTCTTACTCCTGGAAGGGGATGTCGAGTGGAAAGAAATGGGACACAAGCTAAAAGACATGGATTTTGTCGCCGGCAAATTGCTCTCGGCTCGAGAAATTTGCCAGGCTTATGGGGTGCCACCAATGTTGGTCGGTGTTCCAGGAGATGCTACGTTTTCGAATTACCGGGAGTCCAGATATCACCTCTGGGAAGACACGGTTTTGCCACTACTGGATCACTTGTGTGATGAACTCAACCATTGGCTGCTACCAAAATTTGACAAAGACTTAAGGCTTGAATGTAATGTCGACTCTATTCCCGCACTGGCCCCTAGGCGGGAAAACAGCTGGCAGCGTATTGAAAAATCAAGTTTCTTAACGGACGAAGAAAAACGCCAGCTGTTAGGCTTTCCTCCTCTTGCAGCATCACAAACCCAATCCGGACCAACCCAATCTGGACAAACCAAGGAGAGCAATCATGCCCCATCCAACCAGAACTGAAACCGCTCAACATCCGGTTCCATTCTACCTAAAATCCATCAATGACAAAGGCTTGTTTTGCGGATACGCCAGCGTTTTTAATACCATCGATGCTTATGGTGACTGCATTGTCCAAGGGGCCTTTAAGGAGAGCTTGCAAAAGTGGCAAAACCAAAACCGAGTACCGAAAATGCTCTGGCAACACAACACCCAAGACCCTATTGGTATCTGGGAGCTGATTGAAGAGGACAAAAAAGGCCTCTACGTAGAGGGACAGCTACTACTTGATGTGCAAAAAGCCCGTGAGGCTTATAGCCTGATTCAACACGGCGCCATCGATGGGCTTTCGATTGGTTATCAAGTGGTTGAATCTGAACAAGACCCAGCTTCACGGATTCGCTATATCAGTACACTTGAGCTATTCGAGGTTTCGGTGGTGACCTTTGCCGCCAACCTGCAAGCTAGGGTCACCCAAGTCAAACAGGACCCAGTACCTGAAAAAGTGAAACTACAGGCCAGTTTAAAACAGGCGGTCAAGGTGTTGACAGGATAGTTGTTCAGTATCCCGTCCAGGGCATAAATTGCGCTTTGGGACATCCTCCTTGCAGGGCTGTTCAGTGAAACCAACGCGGCCGTCATCCTGAATACTGAATCAAGTTCAGCACAGGCAGCTGATTTTCCGAACGTGCGACTGTAAGTCGCGCGAATTGGAAAATCTTTGCGATCTATTGAGCGTCATCCCGGATCAAGTCCGGGATGACACTGAATAGATCGTAAGGTTTTGCCTCCTTAAGTCTTGACGGCTCTGCAAAACCTGACAACTCTTGATCTTCGTTCTAATAAAATCGGCGATGCAGGTGCTCAAGGCTTGAATGATAAATGAGCTATAGTCAGCAAGAGACAAGTGGTACCCAGCCCCTCCCGCTGGAAAATAATTTGATTCGTCCATTTTCTCCGGACAATACCCAACAACCGCATCTTGTACGTTAAAAAAAATTAGTTCAAAATCAA
>JBDLIP010000159.1 GCA_039714795.1 Pseudomonadota bacterium
GAATTTCAAAATTGCCGAAGTGGTGGAACTGGTAGACACGCTATCTTGAGGGGGTAGTGAGCCACGCTCGTGCCGGTTCGAGTCCGGCCTTCGGCACCATGTATAATATCAAGGGGTTAGCTCATATTGGGTTGACCCCTTGTTTACTTTGAAGTGCCCTCTGCTACCATTTTGCTACCAGTCTCTGAAAAAATGGAGTTTTCTAACCTCGAAGCAGCTTTTGGATTAGATGGTTTTAGCAAATGAGCATATACATCTAGAGTAACAGATGGAGAGGAATGACCAAGCTGGCTCTGGATGTATTTAATGTTCTCACCTTGGTCTAGCAAAAGACTTGCATATGTATGGCGCATATCGTGAAACCTGATACGTCCAACTCCAGCATTCTTTAAAGCCGGGAAGAAGTGTCGCCGGAGCATACTGCTATCATGTATAGGGTTCCCTGCGTTATTAGGAAATACTAAGTTCAATTCATTTGGTAAGCATGCCAACTTCCACTTTTTAAGTTCTGTTATCATTGTCGGCCCCAAATCAACTCTCCTGCCAGAGGATTTCGTTTTTGGTTTATACCAAGCATTATTGTTGAAAGTTCGATGAAAGTGTACCTGATTGGTCTCCCAATCAATATCTGACCACTTCAGGCCAAGGAGTTCTCCTTGTCTTCCACATGCAGTTTTGATTTACTCTGTTAATCACATCATTATTGGGTCATATCCCCTAACCACATTTGACTATATCCCCAAGTTCTCGTCCTCAACTTAATTATTAAATAAGTGCCTGTTATTAGCAACAATCTGTAATCATTACGAATCGATGTTTGATCTGAATAGCGGCTTTAATATTGCATCTAAATATTGGTTGTTTGTTTTTTCTTCCTTCAAGAAAAAGCCAAACCATTTTTTTATGATTTAACCAGAGTCTTTGTAAAGGGGTATTATGAAAATATTATCTATAACAATTTCAATATTCGTTCTCATTATTCTTACGTCTATCCCTGCAGAAACGCAAGCTAACCAGACAGAATTGCCTACTTCAAATTATAAATTCTTGTGCGGAAGGTACATGATGGGTGACATTATCGTTAATGGAGCTGTGTCACCCAAAATAGACTTAAGCGATGAAAGAACTGCAACAAAGTTAGTTAATATGGCGATTGAATTTGCCAAAAACCAATGTCAAGCTTCAAGTCTTGTATTGATCAGGTTACGACCACGTGATCCAGCGACCTTTACGAATTTAGAAGATGGCTTCCCTCGTTATCTGGCTCAAATCCTAGAATATCCTTCAGATACGGTCAAAGGTCAATACCATATCAAACACAATGAATTGATTATTACGAATTTTCCAAAAGAACTTAAAGACAAGCAGGCCGCCGAGGCCGCCGAGGAGGCACAAAAAAGAAAGTTGGAAGAACAGCGTCTTGCAAAACAACTCAAGGAGGAATTAGCCTATAAAAATAGTGCTGATTTCATTAGTAAAAATAAAATTGAATCTTGGCTTGATTTAGGACCTCTTGCTGCAAATCCTTTTGTTTATGAGGGGAAAATTATAGGGGTAAAAGTTGAATTTACAGAAATGCTGACTGCAACACGTGCTAATTTCAACAACGAAATTATTATTTCAGATATACCAAAAGGCATGTTTACGCAAAAAACGGCAACTGTAATTGCAGGAAAGGTATTAGGAAAAGAACACATCAAGAATCGTTTGGGGGGGAAAACCTCTCTCCCTCATTTACAATTTAAAGACGTTTATTTTTGTAAAAATTGGCACTGTGGAGACTTTCTAATCGAGCCAATAAAAAATTATGAAATATTAAAAGAATCTGAAATTAAAGCAGTACCCGAAGCTAAAGATACTGAAATTCTCGAAAAAATGGAGGCAAATGAATATTATCCCCACAAAAAGGGCTTTATTCGAAAATTTCAATGGGACATAATCTTATCTTCTGGCAAGAAAATAACCAGAGTATATACTCGTACATCAATAGATGGCTTACTAGTGGGAAATCGTTATTGGACCACGCAGATTAGCGACAAAGGGAAAAAATATTATTTTGAAAAGAATAACAAAGAATATGCTTGGGTTGGGTATAAAGTCCCCGGCGAGACAGACATCCGCTCATTTAAATCACCACAACTTTTCCTGCAATTGCCAGTAGAAAACCAATCGCCATGGAAGACCAAACTCACTTACATAAAAGACAACAATAATATGCCAGTTGAGGTGACTTGCAAAATTAAAAAAATAACTGCTTCTATCGCTGTGCCGGCTGGTACCTTTAACGATTGTGTGGAAGTTACTTGTGTTTACTCTAATCCAGCAGACGGCTTAGTGTATAATTCTAAAGCTTACTTTGCAAAAGGCGTTGGGGTTGTGAAAAAAGAACATTTTCAACAAGGTTTCAAGAAGTCCACAGGTGGAGACCAAAAGAGTATAATCCAACTTTTAAGTATCGAAAATACAAACAAAATCTCTGAAGATCAAACTATTAAAAAGGAAACAAAATCTCTGAAGAGAGAACTATTAAAAAGGAAACAATTGCTCAAATTTTAGATATGCTATCAGGAAAGATAAGGAAAAAATCCTTGATAATTTCCAAGTTATTCTTGAAGACCTTTATAAAGTCCAAAGAAAGAAAGGCAGCCAAAATAAAGAGAAAAAAGGTTTTGTTGACGGTTTCATGCATGCCGGTATTCTGATAGGTTTGGTTGATATTGAGGAACTCCAGAAACAAATTGACCAAGTTCACCTGGATGTATTTGGCAAAACCCTTGAAGAGAGAAAGGCTCTGATAAAATCAGCTCAACTTTCTGAAGATGTTCTTGATATTCCCACTTTCCATCGCCTCGGAAAGAATTTTGAATCTGAGTGAGCTATGTAATGGAGTATCAAGATGTACGGTGGATATGTTGAGCTAGGGTTAAGCCTGCCAAAACTGTAGATGTTGGCAAGAAATAATAAGTTTCAATTTCTGGTTTAGTAATTATTTAAGAGGTTAGACCAGACAAAATTTCTTCGGATGGGAGTTATTATGAAACTTGTATCTAAATTATTATTGATATTCTTTATGTTAGGATTTATTTCTTTTTGTTTGCCCCAGAAAGTATTAGCTATAAATTATGAAGGAATAACATCTTTTCAGTTATATCAGCCAAAAGCAAACCAAGGTGATGCAGATGCTCAATTTAATTTA
>JBDLIP010000160.1 GCA_039714795.1 Pseudomonadota bacterium
GCCATTAGGTGGATACTCACACTCTATCGCTGCAAACCCTTTGTCCCAAACGATTTTTCCTTAAGTTAGTGCCATTGAATGATTAGGCTCAATCTCATTTGGCTCAAGTTCCACCAGCAAAGTAAGGCTTGCAAATTTTATTATGTGATTCTGTACTTCTTTAAGGTGCTCTGTTGAATCGCCATAAGTTTGACGAGCCTGTTGCATCGCTGAATCATAGAATTCCTGAGCATAGCTTTGTCTCTCTTCTTCATCATCAGATCGACACACCTTTTGCAACTCTTCATTAATTGGTGCGAATAATCCCTTCAAGAAAATATCAACTGTAGGCAGGCTTTTCCATTCATCAACTTCTACACCATCAACGTATCCTTGTAATACCGAAACAATGCGCTGCGTTTTACCATTGCCACACACTCGATGATCGTCGTCTTCAATACACTGTCCCAAAGCCTTAACCAAACTTTCTTGCAACATCTCCCTTTGGTCATCTTGGAACTGATTGGTAATGATCCACCAAGTACGTGCTAAAAGCCCTTTAATAGACATAGATGTTCTATCATTCAGAGTTAAGTAATGGCCGCCTGGGAGTATACTTCCGAAATCATTTGGGGTCTTTTTAGGACCATTGATGGTTCGCAATGCATTATCAACTTCATTCATCACACATTCGCTGTTATCACGTGTAAACGAAGCATGCCGATCAGACGTCTGCAAAAATTTAATGTAAGCGATAACCTCTTCTAATAACTCATCCTCGGCAATGTTTTTGCCTTGAACTTGGCGGAAAATTACCTCGACCGCAGATTTAGTTCTAGATCGACGTTGAGCGTTTTCAACATTTTCTCTGCCTACATATTGCTGAGTGGTGCGGCGTAGAGGTGCAAAAAGATCAGAGATTCTGCGCCTCATGCTAGACAAATCTATCGGTTCTATGTGTATTATCTGGGTTGCAATTTCATGAGAGAGCAATCTCCAATATGCATCAAACAACGTTTCTTGGTGTTGCTCTGCAAAACGGAAAATATTTTCACTGTTCAACTTTGTATCTAGCTCACGCAAATACTTGGTTAAATCAAGCCTCAAAAATCTTTTTGGGTCAGGATCAGGAGGAGGACCAGCTGCACCTAACGTATTGAAGCATATATCAGTTAATAGATTTTGGGTTATACTAGAACAATTAGGGTTGTATGATTGTAATATTTCTTGAATATGCTCTTCCGATCTCAACTGAGTTGAATACAACTCGTTTTGATTATGGAGTACTGGTCGGGTTATATGCGTTGTAAGGTCGTTGCGTTGTAAATTTCGCAGCGTGTAATGCATGGCCGAAGGCATACTTTCATCTGAAACACCTCCGAACTGAGAATGATCAGATGCATACACGCAAGTGCTAGACAATAGAATGCACAAAGCTAATTGTTTTTTCCAAATGACCATTATTACTCTCTGAACAATTTTTAAGTTCTGTATATTATGTAGTTTGTCAGTGGAGATTTGTCAAGTACATTGAAATGCTAACCCAAATCCATCAATGTACGATGGTTAAACTGCTCAACAGGAAACCCAAGTATTTTAAGAGGGTACGAAAGATTTGGGGGATAAGCTATCCCCCAGTTTTTCAGCTTGAAATATTATAATGGGATTTCAACCAGGTTCGAGCCGTTTCACTCACGCGCTCATCTGTCTTGGCTACTTCAACAATTTCAAGCCTCCGTTCGAGAGAGTCCCCACACATCTCTGTCATGATGCCCTCCCACTGACTAGCTGTATCGTTGTTGGGATCATCCACAGAGTCAAGAATGGCGTGCAAACGTTTCCTCCAATAAGCGTCGATTGCCTGATCTAACCACTCAATAGCCTCTTGTGGAATATCTGAGTGACCGCCTTTAAATCCTTTTTCCCAAACAATCTTACGCACCTGTGCATGCTCGGGCATATACATGGTATTGACAAGCTGCATGCATCTTTCACCCATTTTGATCCCATAATCATTTTTCGGATCCGTTTCAATATTTGCTTGGATTTCTTTGACAAACATTGCCCAGTCGGTTTTGAATTGCTGCTTTTCAGACTCGCTGAATCGTGTCTCCAAATTGGATTCAAACTCAATGTAGTCCTTTAACTCCTCGGGCGACAAAGCTGCTGCGGCCCATTTCTTTTCAAGTTGTTTTGACATTCGATATACCTCAATCAGTTCAATGGTTTTTTCCCACGGGATTGACTCATCTGGATTGTGCTCAGCTATTATCGATTGCATAACCTTAGCAGCACTCAACAAATTTTGCGCCTTTTCTTCTAAGATTTTGATCTGGGATTCAAATTGATCAATCGGATCCACATCTTTTTCTAGAATTTGCTTGATCTGAGCCAGTTCAAACCCGAAAGACATCAAGGCCATAATCTGTTGCACTTTCAATAAGTCAGCTTCAGAGTAAAGGCGATAGCCATTAGCCTGCCGTATTGAGGGCTTCAGCAAATCAATGCGGTCATAATGATGCAAAGCTTGCACCGTTAAACCGGTTATTTTGCTGAGTTCTTTCACGTACCATTTTGACATTTTCTCTACTCCTTACAAATGAGCCTAAGGTATATGGTAAGTATAGGGTCAAGAAGTATTTTTCAATGATTCATCATTTTCTTTCAATTACACCAGAGGGCAAGCCTTGAGAAACACAGAGCTGATCTATAGTCATTCCAAAAATAAATCGTACTCATTTATGAAGGGTGTGGCCCCGAAACGATGTATCGATACGGTCATTTCGCTAGAATTCCTGCTAATCCTTGTTTGTTAATTTTTTCCCAAAATTGAGACCAACGCCCTTTGGTTTTTACAATAGCTCTTAAGGAAATCACTATCTGTGCACCTTTATTTTTCCACCTCATTCCCGAATTGCAAAGCCGTTGCTTTATTAACGTTTTGCAAGCTGCCTCTGTTACACCTGAACCTATTGGCAATCCCTTTGCTCTATAGTCAGCATAGTTCATACGACTCTTTTGATTTGTAAAGTATGTAATAGCTCTATCAAGTTTTTCCAAAATAGCTGGAGTGCTTTTCTCGTGGAATGCGCTGCACCCCATGGACTGGACAAATTTTAGGACTTTTTAAGTGAGTTTTTGTCCACGGGTTCTAAAAAATTGATACCATGATCATTTCAATTAGT
>JBDLIP010000161.1 GCA_039714795.1 Pseudomonadota bacterium
CGATAGAAAAATCTGTAGTGACTGGACAGACAAAATGAGGAAGCTAAACCCTTGTTGTTAAACAGTTACGCAACTCGGGCCGTTGAACTTGGGTTAAGGAAAAATGTTAAGAGAAATCCTTCTATTGACCGCATGAGCATACCTATAAATTGTTTGCAAAGACGGTAAATGTCGGCCACTTTCTAAGCGCGCAACGACAGATTGGGTTGTGTGCATACGTTTTGCTACTTCTGCTTGGCTTAAATTGGATTTCAATCTAGCTGCAATTAAAGCCTCTGCAACATCATATTCTGGTTTTATCTGCTCATAGGCTTCTGCAACCTTCGGATTTTGTAGCATCTTATCGCGTACATCTTCAAAGCTAATGCTCATTTCTTAAACCTCCTTCATGCGTTTCTGTGCCTTACGAATTGCCTTTTGGGGTGTCTTTTGGGTTTTTTTGACGAAAGTATGTAAAATCAAAACCGTTCGATTCTCAGACAAAGTATAAATCGATCTTGCAATGACACTACCTGCCTTAACCCTTATTTCCCAGAGCTTGTCACCCAAGGGCCGAATATGAGGCATTCCCACATGCATTGGACCAAACTTCAAAATAAGCTCAGAAACATGGATGAATTTGGCCTGTAATTCGGGGCGCATACACAGCACCTCCTCCTCAGCTTGGGAGCTGACAAACTCTATTTTCCAGACTGCGCTCATATCTTATATATAGCATTTTTGCTATGTATAGTCAAGGCAAAATTAAAAATACCAAACATAACTGAATATTAGTACTGTGGATTGAGAACTTCTAACGGTATTTCAACAAGAGCTAAGTCTTCTTGCCGGAAAAAGGCTATTCTACCAAGCTCATCCATCAATCGTAGCCGTTGTTTCTTTTCATAACCACCACGCAAATAATGAAGAAAATTGTTCAGTTGTCCTTCGTCTCCTTCATCAGCAGGATCAGGTTGATCGGGCCCTGACGAAAAGATTACTGGATTGGGGGTATTGACAAAGTAAAACTTGGCAGAAAAAAAATCCATATCCTCTAATGCTGATTCAATGGATCCGTAAGAATCAGGTGATTCAAGCATAAACTGACAAAATGTAAGCTGAGAAACTTGAACCAGAATACGATGAGTTTCGGTATCGTATTCTAAGAAATCAAAAATACCATCTTCATACACAGTATTGAGTTTGTCGCAAATTTGATCTTTTTCTTTAGCTGTAATTGGATAATATTTCTCTAATCCGTTACAAAGTTGGTAGTTAACATACCATTTTCTCTCTGCTGTTCGGCTGAGTTCTCTAGGCATTGTTTTCCCGTTGCTTGCTGCCTTTGTTGAAATCTCAGTAATGTTGCTTTTCTGTGATGCCATGAAACTATCCTTTCTTGTTGCTAATTTTTCATGTTGCCTAACTTTTCAAATTTTTCTGCAAATAAATTAGTTGCCTCCCTAAGTGATTCGTCTGCTAAATGAGCATATCTCTGTGTTGTAGAGGCTTGGGTGTGTCCCAACAGTTTACCAACGATGGTTAAACTCAAACCGCTGGAAACCAAATGTGACGCATAAGTATGGCGTAAATCATGAATCGTAAAGTCCTCTAGTTCTGCTCGTTTACGGATAGTAGCCCAGGCTTTTTTGGGTTCCTTTAAATGTTGGCCTTTGACACGGCCTGGAAACAAATAAGGTGAATCAGTTTTTTCTGCTTTCATTTTTTTAAGTAATTTTACAGCTGTAGGTGACAAAGGGATGTGCTGCATCTTTTTTTGCTTGGTTGTATGAGCGCTTTTGGTCCACACGCCTTTTTCCAAATCAATTTGATCCCATGTTGCTTGCAAGGCCTCATTTTTGCGAGCACCTGTTAGCAGCAAAAGTCGAATTATGTTGGACATAGTTTGATTATGATAAGAATCTAGAACATCCATAAGCTTTTTTAGCTCATCATCTTGGAGCCAACGAGTTCGTTTATTCTCCTTATATTTCTTAACACCAGAAACGGGATTATCAGTACACCATTCCCACTGAATGGCCAGATTAAACATTTTATGCAGTAAGGACAGAACACGGTTGGAAGCTACGCGCTTATCACTGAGTTTTACTCGCAGGACTTGAATATCCCGTGTGGTGACTTCTCTTACCTTTTTAGAATCAAACTCCTTGAGAATATGATTCTTAAGCATGCAACGATCATTAATGATGCTTTTGGAATTCTTTTCCTCAAGCGCATGCAACTTCATATAATCACGCGCTAAATCCGTCATCGTGGGGCTGGATTTTTGGGATTTACTTTCGGCGGCAGGGTCCTTGCCCATACTTGCCTTAATGGCCAATTCCTTAGCTGCCTCTCTAGCTTGCTCTGTCGTGATATTACCATGCACCCCAATTTTAATTTTTTTAGTTGTCTTGTGCTGGTTACGATACTGAAAAAAGTACATCTTGCGCCCCGTGGGGTAAATGCGCACACCAAACCCAGTGATTTCTGTATCCCAGAGAAATTTCTGCTTTGAAGAATCCGGGGATACACTTTCAACAACGCGTTTTGTAAGTTTTATGCGGTTGGTATTTTGTTCTGACATTTCCTTTTTTCCAAGATTAAATATACAGTACTGAGATGAAGATATCAGATGCAAATTTCCCCTTCAAGAGAAAAGGGGAGCATATGGAGAGCTTCAGAACGAGATTCAGGCACTATTTGGGGGATTTTCGGAGATCGAGAAAGACGGTCAAACTCCCCTGAAACCTAGGCACCAGGCCGGAAATCCTGGTAGGCGCTACAGGATTCGAACCTGTGACCCTCTGATTAAAAGTCAGATGCTCTACCAACTGAGCTAAGCGCCCATACTTCAATGGGTTATTATTAGAAGTTAGGATAATGGGAGATAGAGGCCAGGTCAACAGAAATCAGAAATCAGAAACCAGAAATCAGATGCCAGCAAGGCAGCGACGCGCTGAGACGCTGTGCAGATATCCTGAAACAGCTTAGTTTAAAATTGGAATAAAACCCGCTCCCACACTTAAAAGTGAGTCAAGAGAGATTTGAGATCTGGTATCTGATTTCTTTTAACTAACTTAAAGTATTCTGTAAAAAATAATTGAATTTTTTAATTTGTTTAAATATCTTTTTTCGATTAACTAGATTTTTTTAATCCAAAAAG
>JBDLIP010000162.1 GCA_039714795.1 Pseudomonadota bacterium
GTATAGCTGGTGGGTAGGTAGACGTATAAAAAACAAGATTGGCCATTATACCATATAAAAAGTCGAATTTTACCTTCTCATCTGCAGGTGCCTATAGTTAAAACCATAATCGACTCAAGTGCCTTATTTTCGAGGGCATCACGGATGACATCTCTTGGGTATACTTCTGATATTTAAAAAGATCCAAAGAAGCAATGTTTAGATATTAGGATAATATTCAGACATTTCCGAGTCGATTTTTGGTCCAGTTACCCATCTTGATTTCAGGCCCAGTTGTTAAGCATATTGGTCTTTCACTTCCACTCGAACGCCACGTCCACCCCACCATGAAACCTGATTAAGTCCTGCATCTTTGCGATCTTGCAAAACCTTTGCCAGATGAGCTTTAATGTTTTGTGGATCCCCATCCAGGTAGGTAATGAGCAAGTCTCCAGATTCATGTAGGCTTAGCTGACAATTTTGGTTGCTGAAGATGGTTGTGCGGATAGTCGATAAAACGCACTGCCAATCCTCCGGACTACGCCAGCCAGAAAACCGCAGTATTGAAGAAAAGTAGTCCACCACCAATCGTGCCAACATGACGCAATAGTAGTGAGCCTCGACTTTTTCTGGCGACGTACCCGTTGGATAATTAAGAAAATAGTTTTCCACCAAATCTTTGATTCCGGTCTCCACAGGCCAGCGGATATGGTACATATCAAGGATTTTTAAAGCACTGTGGTCAATATGAGTACTACCAAAACAACGCGTCTCATTGGTTTCCATGTGTTGTTTGACGATAAAACGAAACGGTTTTCCTGTTTCAGCAAGGGTGAAATCTTTAGTTGCGATACGGTAGTCTTTACCATAGGGCTGCCAGTTTCCTTCGTTGATTGTTTGTTCTCTCCATTTCTTGATTTTGGGATTCTGCTTGAGACACATAGTGACATCTGTATCTGTCCGAACCGTTAGGTAAACGAGTTGCTTTTCCCCCTTATACTCAGAATCGGCGTAGATCTCAGCGATTGCTGCACGATCTATAACCTTGAATAGGTTTTCTTCACAGAATTTATATAGAGCCGATGGTCCCCTTGAGCGACCTTCGCAATAGGCAATGTTAATAACCGTATTCTTGACACTATCCCAAATAATATGAGGTCGGTGAGCATAGACCAGGTTCCCATTTTTATCAGGCGCTTTGGACAAGCACTTGTTTTTAGGAAAACGACTATCCGAGGGATCACAATGGTAGTCTATAGCAATTTGTTTGCCTTCAATTATATCCAGCTCCCGTGCACGACATGCGGCATCGTTGCGCAATTTCTGTAGGTGATCAAAACGCAAACTATCAAATGAATCGTAAAAGCAGCTTCGAGAAGGCGCAAGAGATAAACCCGCTCCTACAGCTACACTGCGGTCGCTTGTGAGTGAGAAATCGTGGATGGTGGGAAAGCCAGCAATGATTCTGAGTGTATTGACAATCACATGGTTGGTGGCTTCTGAAGAGCGTAAAGAGGGAGGACCATATGTTTGCATGGCTTCAACTACACCCAGCTGATCCAAGAACGGTGCAATCAAAATAGCCCCCGGGTTGCTGATGCTAACTTGCCGATAAGCCAAGCTACGGATGAGACGATTAAAGCCGCTATTCACTTTGAGGTTGTCTCTATCAACCAAATTAGGTGATAGGGTTTTTGCAGAACATTGCGAGTTTGCGTTTGTTAGATTGATATCTGGCCCTTCTGGAACTGGTTGAGAAATCACCCCTCGAAGAGGTATTGGCTTTTTGAACCGAGACAATGTCCAGCGGTTGTACACATTCTGCACGAGGCTTTTGCAGCACTTTAGCTGCAGTGTCTTTATGATCCTTGGTACTGAAAGCGACGGATCCAGCAACCGTTGTTCTATAATCTGCAATTCTAGCTCTGCCGATAGCTTTTCTCCTTTCTTGGTGGTTTGAACGCGGTCGATTAACCCCCAGACACCAAAGGTTAAATAACGCTCTTTGAGTACGTAATAACGGTTTGGATGAATACCAAACTGCCTTAGGAGGGGGCGAATTTGGCGTCTCTTTTGGCAGGATGACAATTCCTTGAACAATTCGACCCTTTGTTGCATATGGTCATGCTCAAAATCAAGGAAATGCTGCAGACCAACGTCTTGGTCACGCTCGGATGGGTTTTGCATTAGGCGTTGTGCTGAATCGAGGATGTGCTGGAGTTCCTCAAAATACGAGATATCTTTACTGTCCAGTTTTTGTCCATATCCGTGGCAACGCTGGATATGGCGAATGATTTGGAGAGAAGCACCAGGTATCTCAAGTGCCTCAGCTAAACGTAATGTTAGGCTCGCATGTTCATGGGGACGTGCAGATTTGACCAATACGACGAGCTTTTCAAGTCGTGGATCAACCTCAACAGTTGAAATTTCAGGCAGTAGACCGACGGTGCCATATTGGGTAAATCTGCTTTCCAGATATCTCAAACGCTCCCGACTAACGTCAAGCTGCGTAGCCACGGTTCGTTGTGATTCTCTCTTTGCGCGCCGCTTCTCCATTGCTTCATATGCAGCGAAGAAAGTTTCATCCTCGTAAACAAAAGGTACGGTAGCTTTTTGTTCTGCCATAGCCGATCGCACCTTGAAGGGAATCAGTGAAAAATACTCCCTAACAGCATCAGTTAACACCATGTATCGGTACTCCCATATAGTGCGTTTATTGCGTTAAAAACAACGTTATCAGTACATAAAAATTATAACCTAATTTTAGATAAAATCAAGGGATTTTTGGGCAAGCCAAATTTTTGCCTCAAGAAAAGAGGTTGTATGTCTTGTCTATTACAGTTAATTTGGACGATGCTCAGTAATGGCCATGACTAAGCGTTAGGTAATTATTTAAAAATATGAGGCATTTTTTTTATGTACAGATAGATGGGTTTGAGCACTGTTTTAGTGTGCAAAAAAAATCGCTGCGCTCAGTTTAGACTGGAGCGCATTTCTTTGGTTTTACAGTGCTTCTATCGGCAAATTGTCCATTTTGTTGTATCTTCTCCATATCTCCGGGTACCCCCATAATAGATGCCCCACATTTCAAAAAAAGTTGCATTTTTTTCAAAATAGTTCTTGACAGCATTTTAGT
>JBDLIP010000163.1 GCA_039714795.1 Pseudomonadota bacterium
ATCAATAAAGTTGTGGACTATCCATCTCATATCCAATGTTCTTTGTAGGCCTTCTGTTGTTTTTGCGTAGGTATTAGTCTTCCGGTGATAGGTAGAGTTCTTTCTTCCCAAAGAAGCATTATGAGCTTCATTATGATTGAATGAGCTAGCTGAGTTGAATAGGTTACAAAAAACTCCAGATACCAATTATGATATCTGGGTTTATGTTTGGGAAATCAAAAATTTTAATCACGGTCGCGGCGTTTGCGCTGTAGTTTGCGCATACGGCGGAACGATTCAGCTTTCTCGCGGGCTTTTTTCTCTGAAGGCTTTTCAAAGTGCCTGCGCAGCTTCATTTCGCGAAACACGCCTTCACGTTGTAGTTTTTTTTTCAAAATCTTCAACGCGCGTTCCAAGTCGTTATTACGAACGATTACCAGCACCGAAATTCACTCTCCTTTCTAGGGTTGGTTTGCAAAAATTAAATTCCGGCTTATACCCAAAGAAGAATCAAGATTTCGGTTTCCTGATACGCTTAAAGTGCTTATTTACAATTGTAAACTGCGCGCTTTGCGCTATCATAAACTCCGAAATCTTGATTCCTCACAAGGATATATCTTACTCTAGTATATTCCTTATGAGAAAGGGAAGGAAAAACTTATGCTAGATGTCAAAAACAATACCGAGCTTGCGAGCCGTGTGGTTGAAGCCACTCTCAAACATGTTCCTTTTGATGGCTGGAATGAAGCAGCTGTCAAATTAGCAATTCAAGACCTAGAACTAGAGACTGCAACATTTGATGAGCTTTTCCAGGGTAGTGTCAGCAACGTTATCGAACATTACAGTACGATGCTGGATCAACAAATGCTTGATGCATTAAAAGATCAGAATTTAGCAGAGATGAAAATTCGAGAGCGTGTACACACGATTGTAATGACGCGTTTGCAGTTGATGCTACCACACCGGCTTGCGGCCAAGAAAACCTGTGCCTATCTTGCTCTACCGCATCATGCTGCTTTGGGGATTAGGCTGCTTTATCGCACTGTTAGTCAAATCTGGTATGCAGCCGGAGACACAGCCACTGATTTTAATTTCTATACCAAGCGTGGGCTGTTGGCAGGTGTTTATACGTCAACCTTGTTGTATTGGTTTAACGATGATAGCCCTGAGTTTGAAAATACGGGAGCTTTTTTATCGAGGCGCATTGAAAATGTGATGCTAATTCCAAAGCTTAAGTCGCGCATCAAGCAGTGCTGGCCGTGGGGAAGGGGTTAACGGGTGTGTTCTTAAATCATATTATTTAACTATCACACCCACACCCAAAAGCGGCAAGTTCCCTATTTTTTTTCCAGTGCCGCTTGCTGCTGCTTGGCAGTATCCATTTCTTTCTTGGCTTTCCTCAATGCAGTGTACATGGAATTGAGTCCTTTAGCTGCAAGCAGCCAAAGACCAATCACCAAGATGACAATAGCTGCTAAAATTAGAGCAACTTCTGAGACTGCCCATCCTGTTACAAACAAAACACCAATAGAGATGTAGCCACCACTGGCCTTACCAAGGCGGCCACCAATCACGTCAACAGCTGCCTTACCTTTTATTTTTGATTCCTGATCAAGAGGAATATAGGTCATTTCCTTAGTTGGATCAAACAACGAATACTTTGTCCCTTTGCTTAAGATTTGTTGTGCTGATCCTAGTAGTACAGCCATCCATAAGGGAGTTGTGCCAAAGAACAGCGCGAGGGGTGCCATTTCATCTCGGTAACTTACGAAGCCGAAGAGCAGCATACCAGTAACCAAAATCATTATAGGTGTTATGATTGCAGCAGTAAACCAACCAACTCTTTGTACAATTCCTTTGAGTAGTAGGATAAGAATGATTGTTGAAATCCCTGTGAGTCCTTGAATCCAGCCCATCATTGCACTGTAATCAGCTTTAAGCGGAAATTGCTCCTGCAATTGTGACTTCCAAACAAGCTCGACCAGGTTAATGGAAATACCATATCCAATAATCAAAAGTGCAATGAAGCCAAGGTACTTTGAACTGCAAATATAAACCAGACTTTCCCAAACTGACAGTTTGGGCTTTTTGCTTTTCTTTTTATCACTAGTTTCAGCTGCATCATAATATTTGGAGTCCGTAAGCACGTTGGTGTTCATCCACCTGTAAATTCCCATAATAATAAAACCCGAAAGAGCAACAAGAGACATGTAATAAATTAGGACCACACCCCATTCATCAACGTTTGCTGGAACAGTTGGGCGAACAAATTTATCAACGTAAAGTGTAAACACCCAAGTAGCTAAAAGTGCAAAGTTGGCTAGAAGGCCAAACATAGCATAAAAACGTTTTGCTTCTCGTGTTCGTGTGATTTCGTTGGCAAACTGCCAGAATAGGAGGGCAATCATTACGCTTCCCCACAATTCAGCCAGCACATAAACAACTGCGTATAGCCAAACGCCATATATTGCAAATACTGGGCTCAATCTGGGATAAGATTCTTGTAAAGCTGAAATGCTTGCCGGATCTGGATGGATAGCAGTTAAGGATGGATAAAGTACATAGCCAAAAGCTGCAAAAAAACTGATAAAAAAGAAAATGATCAAATAAAAATTTGTTTCTCGGGAGAGAATATTGACAAGTTTGGTATATATCAAAACAAAAATAATAGAGGATGCTATGACTAGTGTACCCTTAAGCCAGGGAATTGCTTCAGGGCCAACTTCTGGGACTACCAGTGAATCTTTTGTAATTCGTAGTAAGGAATAGTTCATAAGAATAAAAAACATCAGCATACCCATGGGCAGGAATTTTTTTAATTCGTCTGAATAAATTGGCCAGAAAAAAGATCTAATTTTACCAAATTCAGGTTTGGATTCCTGTGGATTTTCCATTACTACTCTCCTAAAAAATATTATTAATCATTTACTTATATATAACATTATCTTAACACTAAAACTATTGATAAAATATTAAGATTAATCAGAGGGATTATATAACAAAAAAAGAAGAAAGTCTTGATATTTTTTAATTAAAATTTTAATTAACCTGAGTGGTAACCATTCAGCTCACACGGCCGTCAT
>JBDLIP010000164.1 GCA_039714795.1 Pseudomonadota bacterium
GGCGGATAATAATTTCTTGTTGCTCTTTGGCACTGGTCATCCCGGATTATATATAAGATTTTAATTAAATTGTCAACTTTATTTCTCCAGCCTTCCTTAATGGCGGACGCCGAGTAGATGTGTTGTTTAGGAAGGGTTTTAGTTTAAAGCGATCCGTCATGCCAACTATGAAAGTGAGGGTAGACCAATGAGTAAGATACCAATTGCTAGCATTTTACTAGGCGTTTTGTCTCTGACAGGCTGTACTTACAGTAGCCACTTTGATTGCCCTGTTGCTGAGGGCAGTAAGTGTACTGCGCTTGCACAAAACGACAAGAAAATAGCTCAGGGAGAATATGAACAATTACCGCCTTCGGAAATAGCTGCTGATTTTAAGGAGTGCTTCTATTTCCGAGAGGACTTTGATAGATGATGGGACATTTGAGGGTATAGATGATGGAGAAACTGGGGCAACTCATAGCAAAGTTATTGGGTGAAGATGTAGGTTGTGCTTTTAATACCGGCTCAGCCAAATCATTTTGGGATCTTTGTGTAGTTCCACGTATTTTTGATCATTTACCTTATGAAGGCTATGATGCAGCTGATGGATTGTTTATCAATCGTGAAACTACAGGTTTTATTTTGCAGGGAGATCCGGTAGTAGGTGCTTCTCTTGCAGATCAGGAGCAACTTTCAGATTTTTTCCGTCAGGCGGACAACCTACCTGAGGGTAGTTCCTTACAGTTTTTATTATATGCCAGCCCTAAAATTGGCGCTCTTTTAGATTATTGGTCCAGTAATAGACAGGAATCGTTGCAAAAGCTTACCCAAAGACGTGTGCAGTTCTTGTCTGAAAAGGCCTTTGCTGCTGAAGATGGGTTCTTGGTTCGAGATTATCGTTTGCTTATTTCCTTTAGCTATCCAGAAAAAGTTACCGATTTAATGGAGCGGCACCGGATTGTGCAAATTCGCGAAGTACTTAAGGGTTATTTAGGCCAAATAGGTTTACCGACAAAAACACTTGATGCAGATGGGTTGCTCAGAGAAATCGGCGCTATCTTGAACTTTAGAGAAGTCACAAATTGCCGGGCAAGAAACTATGATTCTCGCGTTAGCCTAAATCGTCAGGTTTTAGACAAGAATGATGAATGGGTGCTTGATAAGGATGGCATTAAGCTTGCGCGTGATACTTATAGTGTTAAAAGCTTTGTACCCAAAGATAAACCCCGCTATTGGGCTTTGGGTCACATGGACAAGTTTTTAGGGGATATTTTTAAACCACAACAAAAGCTAAGTTGTGCTTTTTTGTTGCACTATGGACTTTATGTAACTCCGGGTCAGGGTAATGAAAAACGTAAGGCGTTTTCCAAACGAGAGAGTTTAGAAAACTCACTTAAAAACCGCATGACCAAGTGGGTTCCCGGTATTGAGGAAGAGTTTGCAGAATTTAAGGAGATAACCGAACAACTTCAGCTTGGAGAAAGGGTTGTCCAGGCTGGTCTCAGTTGTACGATCTTTTGTAAAAGCGCACAAGTTCAGTCTGCGGAGCGACAGCTTGGTAGTATTTGGAGGAATGGCGGTTGGAGCTTGCAACCAGCCACTTATGATCATCTGTCAGTTTTGCTAGCGAGCATGCCGATGATGTGGACTTTGGGGACTTACAAAAAGTCCTTAGGGTTTAAGGAGGAAATTACAGGTGCAGCTAGTGTTCTTGAACGTCTGGGTCGGATTGAAAAGACTATTACTCGGGAAGCGCAGAACATGCTACCGATTGTTGGTGAATGGAAGGGGCAGATTGCCCCAGGTATGCCTTTAATTGGCAGAAGGGGTCAGCTTTTTTTCTGGAATCCGTTTGATGGAATGTTGTTGCCGGGTAAGGATCTTCCATCTCAGACTGCAAATTATAACCTTTGCATTAGCGGTAAGTCTGGAAGTGGTAAGAGTTTTTTTTGCAATGAACTGATAGTTAATACCCTGGCTACAGGTGGTAAGGCCTTTGTTTTGGATAAAGGTAATAGCTTTAAGAATATGTGCTTGATTTTAGGCGGGCACCATATTGATTTTAGTGCTAACACCAATCATTGCCTAAATCCATTTACGCATATTCCAGAAGGTGCTGCTGCGGATGAGATAGAAGAACGCTCTGAGCAACTTAATATTGTGGTGCAGGTTTTGAAAACCATGGCCATGCCGACCCGTGAGCCAGATGAGATTCAAAGCAGTTTTTTAGAAGAAGCTGTTGCAGCGGTTTGGCAGGCGAGGGGGGCTTCCAGTTGTATTAATGATGTGCAGCAGTGGTTGGTCAATCATGTAGATTCACGTGCGCAAGATCTGGGGCGTATGCTGCTTAAGTTTACAGGTTGTGGTAAGTATGCCAATTTCTTTAATCGCCCAGCCACGGTCAATTTAAAGCATGATTTTGTGGTGATTGAAACTCAAAACTTGATGAACCATGAAGAATTGCGAGCTGTACTGGTGCAGATGATGATTGTGCAGGTTTGTCAGAAAATGGTCAGTAGTGATCGGCGGCAGGCTTTTTTGGTTTTGATAGATGAAGCTTGGGAGTTAATTCAGGGTGTGGCCTCGGGAAAATTCATCGCAGCATTTGTACGCACAGCCAGGAAATATCGTGCCTCTTTGGCGCTTGCAACCCAGAACATTTCAGATTTTTTTAGAAAGGAGAGTCCTGGGGCTACGGTTGCGTTTGAAAACTCAGACTGGAAATGCATTTTCAAGCAAGAATCATTGAGTTTTGTGGAAAAGCTTGGCCGAGCTGAAGCGGAGCAAAATTTGGCCAAAAAGGTTATCGGCAGTTTATTGCCAGCATCAAGCTTTAGTGAGTTTGCCATTTTTGGTCAGGAGGTACGGGGGGTTGTGGGCCGGTTGTTTTGTGATCAGTTTTCTGGGCTTTTGTATTCAACCAAGGCACAAGATTATGCAGAGATTGTTAAGTTTAAAAATCAAGGTTTGGGAGTTGAAGAGTCGATAGAATCGGTTCTAGCCGAACGTCATGGTTGCGCAGCAGCCTTTGT
>JBDLIP010000165.1 GCA_039714795.1 Pseudomonadota bacterium
GTAGAGGGGGGCAAAATCTGTAGTGACTGGAGAGGCAAATTTTTAAAAACGATCCCTTATTTGCCAACGGTTTCACAGCACCGATCACTGAACTTGGGTAAACCTGAGTTTTGGATACCGGATAGCTTGATTTTGTCCACCCATTATCAGTCACCAAGTGAAATACCCAGTCCGCGAGCCGTTTTAACCAAATCTCCCTCAGGGTTTACTGTTTTATTTTTTGAAATCGCTTCCTCGATGGGGATATCAATGACGTGCCGATTTTGCCAACCCACCATACGATTGAATCTGCCTTCAGCAATGAGTTCGACAGCCCTAACGCCTAAACACGCTGCCAGGACACGATCGCTTGCATCCGGTTGCCCGCCCCTTTGGGTGTGCCCCAATACTGTGCAACGGGTTTCGGCTTGGGTCGATTCTTGAATGCATTCGGCTAGATAATGACCAATACCACCGTATCTTATGTGACCTGAGGTATCGACAATAGTTGAAGGGGTCCCATCTTCAGTCAGGACTGCTTCTGCTGCGACAATGAGGGCGAAATTTCGCCCTTGTTCATTAATGGCACGGATTTTTTTGTAAATATTCTCAAGGGTATAGGGAATTTCTGGAATCAAGATCACATCAGCACCTCCAGCAATACCCGTGGATAAGGCAATGTGACCAGCGTCTCGTCCCATTACTTCAAGGATCATTACTCTGTCGTGGCTAGCTGCTGTGGGCTGCAGGCGATCAAGTGCTTCTGTTGCCACATCAACGGCCGTACTAAAGCCGATAGATCGCTCAGTGGAAACGATGTCGTTGTCGATTGTTTTGGGGATACCAATGAAAGGAATTTTACCCTGTTGGGTGAATTGGTGTAAAATTTGTAAACTACCATCACCACCAATGCCAATCAAGGCATCTAGCTTTAAGTCTTGAATTCCTTCAATCATTTCTCCTGATCGGTCTTTTATGCTGCCATCAGGCATTGGATAAGCAAAGGGATTACCACTTGTTGTGCTGCCAAGGATAGTACCGCCCATGCGCAAGGTATTGGCATCGAAGTTTTCAAGAGTAAGTTGCTTAAAACCTATGGGGCGCTCCATCAGGCCTTTACCTCCTTGCTTGATGCCCAGCACTTGCCATCCATAACCCTGAATGGCACGAAAAGTAACTGCCCTTAAAACAGCATTAAGTCCTGCACAATCACCACCGCTTGTTAAAATTCCTATGCGTTTCATATTTCCTCATTTCGACTGGGTCGAAAAAAATGGTTTATAAATTTCCTGAAATAGTATATAAACAGATTAGTGCTATGTAAAGAAAGGGGTTAATTATGATTGATCTTTTAAGTTCATGTGAACAGGTAACAAATCCCAGATTTGCTATTATGTTGAAGAATCGTAGTTTCGAGCTTTGTACTGTGGGAATACAAGAATCCGCGAATCAAAAAGAAGAATTAGATAAAATTCGGGTAGAACATCGTTCCTTGGATGAAAAAATTTCCGAGCTTTCGCGCGGGAAAGTGGTTGATCACTTGATGGTTCGGCGCTTAAAAAAGCAGAAACTTCAATTGAAAGAGCAAATATTTCAACAAACTCAGCAGGGACTTCCCGATATTATTGCTTAGGGATTCTCTTAACAAACGTACCCAATTGTCTCTATTTCTGTTGCGTAGGTGGGTGTGTTTGTGACTTTACGTCCTTTTGATCGGCAGCAGTTATGCCTAAGGGCTTATCGGTCCTTCGTACGGTCGTCTGACAACTTCATCGCTGAGCACAGCGCAAAACGATTACAGCAACGCTTGATGGGGTTTAAACGAGAGTTTAAGCACATATTGGTAACTGGCAAAGTTCCTGAGCAATTAATTTGTGGTGTGCAGGAGCTAGGGTCTAAGGTAAAGAAAATCGCATATTTGTGCTTTGAAGGCGAAAGAAGTGCATTCGAAAAAAGGGATAATATCACGACGTTTTATGGTGACGAGGAGTATCTCCCTTTTCCTGAAGAAACCTTTGACTTGATTTTGTCCAATATGACCATGCACTGGATAAATGATGTTCCTGGTGCCCTACAGCAAGCAAAACGGGTACTTCGCCCAGGTGGACTCTATATAGCTAGCTTTTATGGAGGATCCACGTTAAAGGAGTTGAGAAGGGCTTTCTTGATTGCAGACAGCCAAGGGCCTATTGGTGTGACGCCGCGTTTGTGTGAATTTATGGATCTAACAACTGCTGCACAATTGATGCAGAGATCAGGTTTCACGGATCCCGTTGTAGATCGTAGCTTGCTTGAAATAGCCTACAATAAGGTCGACGATCTAATGGAAGATCTAAAAAACATGCAAGAAACAAATATCATGAAAGAGCGTCCAAAAGGGCTTACTTCAAGACGCACGTTTGAGAGAGTAAAGAATGTTTATGAGACAAATGAGCTCACAGAGCAAAGTGGTATTTTAGCAACTGTCGAATTGTTTAGTCTCACAGGGTGGAAAACATAAAAAACCCCTCATGCTTCGAAAAGCACAAGGGGCGTTTGGTATATTTAATCAAGTAAAGCAGAAAGAATTACTCGAATGTCTCAGCAGGTTCTTCACCTTCGCCCATTTCAGGAGCAGCTGGTTCTTCCATTGCTGGAGCAGTCGGTTCAGGAGCAGTTGGCTCTGCAGGAGCAGTTGGCTCATCCATTGTGGGTTTTTCAGCCTGCTGGCCATTGTCGCCACATCCAGAAACAGCTAGCCCTGTAGCCAAGGCCAGAACTGAAAAGTATTGATTCAATTTCATTTTTCTCTCCATTTGTTGATGATCATCTAAATTACAACTAGAATTTAGCATAAATTCAAAGCAAAACTCAAGGTGTAACTTATGGCACTATCTTTATTTCACTAAAGTGAATTGAAGAGAGTGGCAATTAAGCACCATGATGGGCGTACGGTGTGGTTCCGGCAAGCGCGCGTGAGAAAGACAATAAAGATCTGGTAAAATATTTTCCTTCCTAGTTTATTTCGCTATTTTAGCCGCCTCCGTCCCCAG
>JBDLIP010000166.1 GCA_039714795.1 Pseudomonadota bacterium
TTCGTTGGAGGAGGTCCTTAATTTTAAGGCATAGCAACAAAGTTGCCCATAAATTGACTTCGTATGTCGCATTTGCCCCGTTTCTGTAATTCAACCCAAATTTGGCCAAGGGGATCGGCTTTTTTGAATTTGAATCTGACACACATCGAATTTTGATTCAATCGTCACAATTGATGTTTTGCCACTTTCTCTTCGAGCCACTTTACCCTGAACAACAGGATGAACCTGTTGCAGAGCAGGAAGAAGAAGTTGACTCTCACCCTGTAAAGATTCATTTCATCAATGCCACTACCCCCATGGTTTTGCAAGTTGAAGAGGATCAATCTAACCCCGACGATGAAGATGACTGGGGAGCAATGGAAGAGTTCGTCTTCTATGCCCTGAATGTTGTCTCCCAAAAAGAGTGGCTCAATATAACAGACGAGGATGGAGAAACCGCTTTTTTCCGAGGCGCTGATATTGCTATGGTTGAGATTCCGTTGCAGATCTTTAGCTCGGAGGATTGAGATTAGCAAAATCAGTAGTCATTGAAGAATTGGTGCACACTTTACGAGACAACGGTTGTTATTTTGCATGAATTTTTAATAAAAAAACTTGCAAAAAACATGCGCTTGACCTATTATTAAAGTAGGAGATAAAGCAATGAAGTCATTTGAGAAAATAGGAAATCATTTAGTACCAGGCGAAGTTTATCGACGCGCTGACCTTGCACAGTGGTCTAATGCTGTTGATCGTCACCTAGAACAACTCCAAGGTAGTGGTACCTTGAAGAAGCTGTCAGGAGGATTGTACTACTGCCCCAAGCAGACAAGTTTTGGAAAAGCACCACCTTCTGAACGCGCAATCGTTGAAGCGTTCCTAAAAGACTCTCGTTTTTTAATGTTTACCCCAAGCGCTTATAACAGCTTAGGCGTTGGAACCACGCAACTTTATAACGAAACCATAGTATATAACCACAAGCGACACGGACTTTTTCAGCTTGGCAATAAGAGCTATCGCTTTGTCAGAAAACACCACTTTCCTGAAAAACTCAGCGTCGAATTTCTTTTGGTTGATCTGGTTAACAATGTTACCAAACTTGCTGAAGACACCGATCGCGTTTTGCAACTTGTGGCAGCAAAGGCAAAAGATATGGACCATAGCGCTTTAAGTAATGCTGTTACGGAATTTGGCAGCGTTCGAGCACGAAAGTTTTTTGCACGTCACCTACAGATTGGCTCTCTCCATCATGGTCACTAATTATTTGCACGAACATCCAGAATTTGACGACTTGATTCGTATTGTTGCCGACAAGTTGTCCATTGCCCCGATCCTGATTGAAAAAGACTATTGGATTATGCATTGCCTCTATGGCTTGCAAGCTCAAGGCATGCAATTTTACTTAAAAGGTGGCACATCTCTGTCGAAAGGGCACGGCATTATCAACAGGTTCTCGGAAGATATTGACGTTTTGATAGAACCACCTGAGACTATGAACGTTGCTACAGGCAAAAACCAAGACAAAAAATCCCACTGCGAAAGCAGGCAAAATTACTACGATTGGCTGGCAAACAATCTTCAGGTTTCCGGCATTCAAGATGTCACCCGTGATACCGCCTTTGATGATGAAAAATTCAGAAGTGGTGGTGTACGGTTGCATTACCCAACCCAATTGCAATCCAGCATAGACATCAAAAACGGCATCCTTTTGGAAGTAGGATTTGACACAGTTGCACCAAACTCGCCCATCAACATAAGCTCGTGGGCATATGATTTTGCCTCCGACAAAGTTGCAATCAAAGATAATAGAGCACTCAGCGTTTCCTGCTATCACCCAGGTTATACTCTCGTTGAAAAGCTGCAAACAATCTCAACAAAATTTCGCAAGCAACAAGAACATGGGGCCTTTGCCGAAAACTTCATGCGCCACTACTACGATGTATATCACCTGCTGGACTACGAGCCGGTTGTCAAATTCATTGGCACCAACGAATACCACCAGCACAAAAAGGCCCGTTTCAGAGCTTCAGACAATCTCGATATTAGGCAAAACCAAGCTTTCCAAATGGAACAGGCAGAAGTCTTTAACCAGTACAAGCAGCAATATCAAATCAGTCAGTCACTTTACTATAATGACAAACCAAGCTTTGAAGATATTGTTGAGAGGATCAGAAGCTTTTCTGGGAAGCTGTAAAAATTTCCATTATTTGAAAAAGCTGGGTTTGAAAGCTACAAGGTCATTGAGAGTGAGGACAACTTAAGAAATAGTGTTAAGTTAGGGTTGATGATGGTTTAGCGGGAATGACTGCCTTCGGTTTTTGCAACAAGAAGCATAATGATACCTGTGCATGAGCTAAAGGGAAATTATAAAGAGGTTAGAGGTGAATAGCTTATTATTGGGAACAGGTAGACAAGCAAAACGATTAATTGATGCAATCGATAATACCGAAAGCAAGATAGTTGCCATCAATAGTCGAGACACAGAACATGGACAACGGTTTATTGAAGCAAATGAGGTTTCCAAGGATATTGTTGTGTTTGATGATTTGGAGAAAGCGCTTTCCCTGGAACCAGTAGAGGCTGTCGTTATCGGGGTCTGTCGAAGATACGTGTAAAATGTTATCACTCTGTCCCTAAGCTGTGATTGGTAATGGTTTAGGTTGTAATGGCTCTGGTAGATCCTCCATATCAAGTGACCATTTTCGGGACTGGGTTAGCCGTATTCCCTAAAGTATCTTGGATTTTTTTCACTCTATTCCTGACGAAATTTTAAAAAGTGAGAATTTTTTGTAAAAAATCTATCCGATCGTCAAAAATATAAAGTTTTTCTGAGCAAATGGACAACAAATTGCTATTCTAATTAATAGATAAAATTTCTCATTGTAACGGATTCTGTGGGACAATCTTGGGTTGAAAAAGGATAGGTTATCGGGTACCTGTTTGATGTAAAAAAACACCGGCTAAAAAG
>JBDLIP010000167.1 GCA_039714795.1 Pseudomonadota bacterium
AAACGTATACATCCGTAGACTGACAGTCCACACATATAATTTCTGAAAGCATTTTCTTACTCCTTTTTGGTTGACAGGAGTACAATCTAGTTAAGTTTTTATTAAAATCCAAGATACTTTAGGGAATACGACTAACCCAGTCCCCACCCCATCTTGAAATTGAAAAAAAACATCAGATTTTCCAAGCTGGTGATACATGAACGCCCCAAGCAATCGCCATGTGCAAAGATTATACACCTTTGTCTGTAAAGTTGAAGCTGCTACAATGCATGCATTGAATCCTTTAGCTTTACACATCAAGGTTAGCAGATGCCTTACTCGTCAATTTTCGCCTTTGTCTGGCGCCACATAAAGCCCTACAAATGGCTGTATCTCACCATGATGATGGCGCCATTGGTCAGTAGTTTTTATCCCTTTGCCTACAATTATGCAATCAAGTTATTTCTGGACGCAATGGAAACACAAGATCAGCTTCAGTACTCTAGCATCTTGCTGCCGATCTTTCTGTTTCTTGGAACCCAATTCACTCTTGATTTTGTATGGCGCATCAGTGATATAGCCAAATGGAAGGCAGAACCTTATGTACGACGATCAATTCTGCTTAAATCTTACGACTATGTCCAACATCACAGTTATGAATTTTTTCAAAATAACTTCACTGGAGCTGTTAGCAGTAAGCTTAAAGGTTTATTAGATGGATATGATAAATTTTGGGAGGAACTCCACCATGGATTACTGGGAAGAATATTTACAACTATTGTGAACTTAACTGCCCTGGCAATGATCAATTTTAAACTGGGAATGATTGTGTTTGCCTGGACAGCCATCTATGTTCCGATAATGTACAAACTTTCACTCACCCTAAATAGGCTTACCTTCGAAGAAACTGAAAGCAGACATAGCCTAGTAGGACAGATCTCAGATAAAATCACCAACATCATCTCCTTGTTTTCCTTTGCAGCTCGAAAACGAGAATACCAAACCCTCAATCAGCAAATCACAGAAGATTTCATTCCCAAACAAATTAATGTGTATCGATACGACTTTAAAATACAACTTGTAGGGGGAATTCTCTACATTGTAATGTTTGTATTTATTCTGTTTTTGATGCTGCATTTAAGGATGCAGAATTCTATATCCATAGGAGATTTTGCATTTGTTTTTGGTCTTACTCTGTCCATTGCAGAAAGTGTTTGGCATACTACCATCTCATTGCAAGGCTTCGCCCGGGCTATGGGAGATTTTAAAAGTGCACTTTCAATTCTGGAAACCCCACAACAAAATCTCGATACAAAAGGCGCTAAACCTCTGATCGTCAACAACCCACGCATTGAGTTTAAACACGTTAGCTTTGGTTATGATAAAGACCACATGATTTTCAAAGATCTAAACATGATCATTAAACCAGGGGAAAAGATAGGATTGGTGGGGCATTCAGGAGCTGGGAAATCTTCGCTGATTAATTTATTGCTACGCTATTTTGCAAATAATCAAGGACAAATCCTCATCGATGGCCAAGACACTGTTGAGACCACTCAAGACTCACTCAGGGAAAACATTGCTGTTATTCCACAAGACACAATGTTGTTTCATCGCTCACTGCAAGATAACATCCGTTATGGCAAAGCGGATGCAACGGACGCGGAAGTACTTGAGGCCAGCAAAGAGGCACACATTCATGAGTTTATTGAAACCCTGCCACAAAAATATGAAACCTTTGTGGGTGAACGCGGCATAAAACTTTCCGGCGGCCAAAGACAAAGGATTGCAATTGCTCGAGCCATTTTGAAAGATGCCCCGATCCTGATTCTTGATGAGGCTACGTCAGCTCTTGATAGCCAAACTGAAAGGTTGATTCAAGAGAGTCTGAATTTCCTTATTGAAGATAAAAAGAAAACGGTCATTGCCATCGCCCACCGCCTTTCAACTTTGAAACATATGGACAGAGTTATCGTCCTAGAGAAGGGTAAAATTGTTGAAGAGGGCAGTCACAATACCCTGATTGCTAATGAAAACAGCTTGTACAAGCAATTGTGGGAATTGCAGGAAATCAGGTGAAGGAAATGAACCATTTTTCAAAAGTTGACATCTTCAACCAAGATGAATTTAATGACGTTAATTTTCCAGGGATAACGCTAGATAAAAACGATGTCAAAAATAAAATCTTTGAAAACTGCCAATTTGTTGACTCAAGCTTTAGTGAGACAAAATTTGCAGACTGCAAGTTCATTGACTGTACATTTGAATCTTGCAATTTAAGCAATACTCAATTTAAAAATACTGCTTTTAGCGACGTTGTTTTTGAAGGGGCAAAACTGATTGGTGTTAACTGGACTGAAGTAAGGTGGCCCTACATCAACCTGATCAGCCCGATAAAATTTCAAAAATGCAATCTCAGTCATTGCAGTTTTTATGGGCTATGTTTGAAAGAATTGGTAATTGAAAACTGCAAAGCTCATGACGTTGATTTCAGAAATGGTGATTTTTCAGGCGGTAATTTTACGTGCACTGATTTTAAAAGCAGTTTATTCAGGCACACAAAATTACGGGGTAGTGATTTCACAGAGGCTATCAATTATGGCATTGACCCCAATGAAAATGATATTCGTAAGGCAAAGTTTTCCATGCCTGATGTAATTAATTTGTTGCATAAATTTGAGATTGAAATTCAGATTTGAGGATCTTGATTTCAATCCTTCCATCCCGATTCCAACGGATGACATCTCTTGGGTATGCTTCTGATATTCGAAAAGATCCAAAGAAGCAATGTTTAGATATTAGGATAATATTTGAACAAGAGAGTACTTTTGCTTATAAAGATGGGGAGTCAGGAGAGGAACTATACTGAGCCCCATTTTTGTCGCAAATTCGTGGGGGCTCATTGCCGCCCCCACGAATTTGCAACAAACAAGTAACAAAAAGAA
>JBDLIP010000168.1 GCA_039714795.1 Pseudomonadota bacterium
TTGATTTTGAACTAATTTTTTTTAACGTACAAGATGCGGTTGTTGGATATTGTCCGGAGAAAATGGACGAATCAAATTATTTTCCAGCGGGAGGGGCTGGTGTGGGAGCAGGTTTCATGCCGATTTTAATCCCAGTTAGTTCAGGATATATGTGTTGCATTTCAGTGCAGCACTGCCTTGCTGACTTCTGACTTCTGACTTCTGGTTTCTGATTTCTGTTGACCTGGCTTTGTAAAACAGGTCATAGTGCGCAACAGATTTTAAAGACTGGACATACGCAAATTAAATGCCAACACAAACTATTCAAGATACAGACGGCGAGCAACGCTTTGATCGTTGGTTACGGCAGCAGCTGGGCGCTGTGCCGCAGGCCATCATTGAAAAATGGGCCCGCAAAGGCTTGCTGCGGCTCGACGGTAAACGCGTTAAACCTGCTGCACGTGTGAAATCCGGGCAAGTGGCAACGTTTCCTGAATTTTCTCCCGCAACTGAAATCCAAGAGCCAGTCGTTCAATCCCGTGTGATGCGGGCTGATCGAGCTCTCATCCGAAACTCGGTTTTGTATCAAGACGATCAATTGATTGCCTTAAACAAACCTGCGGGCTTAGCGACCCAAGGGGGCAGCAAAACCATACGACATGTGGACGCCCTGTTGGATGTCTTGGCGGGCCAAGAACAAGAAAGACCTCGTTTGGTGCATCGACTCGACAAGGACACCTCTGGCGTCTTATTATTGGCACGCACTCGCCAGGCAGCTCGTTGGCTGACACAAGGGTTTAAAGACAAACGCTTTGAAAAAACCTACCAGGCCGTGGTTGTGGGAATACCACACAAAGCTGAGGGATTGATTGATGCACCTATTTCCAAACAACCTGGGCGAATGGGTGAGAAAATGCGCATTGATGAACAAGACGCCAAGCCAGCGCAGACAAGATACCGGGTGTTGAAGACCTTTGAAAAACAAAATCTGAGTTTGCTCGAACTGCAACCCTTGACTGGACGCACGCACCAATTACGCGTCCATTGTATGCATCTGGGAACACCTGTTTTGGGAGACGGAAAGTATGGCGGAAAATCAGCCCATCCATTTGATAAGCGCAGTCTCCTGCATCTGCATGCGTGCAAAATTGTGGTACCTTATACAACAGGAGAGGCGAGAACGTTTGCAGCACCGTTGCCTGAGCATATGCGCAAGACGTTGGAAAATTTGGAAAAATGACGCTCATTCATCAATAAAATATTTCTCCATTCCCTTAACCTTCTATTAACAAACTTGAGGCAGCATAGGGCTTAGATTTTAACGAAGCAGAAGCATATGGAGAACAAAGACAATGACAAAATCAGAATGGGGTGAAAAGAGAAACTGTGGATCTTGCCAAGCAACTTTTTATGATATGCAACAAAATCCCATCATTTGCCCAAAGTGTTCCACCGAATTCAAAGCATCAGCCCCTCGAAAACTTGGCAGCGGCAACCCTCCAAAAGTACGTCGCGTTTCAGCACGTAAAGCTGCCAAGGTTCAATTAAATAATGATTTTGAATCACAATTGTTTAGCGAAATCGGTGGCGATGACGCTGGCTTTATTAACGATACAGATGAGTTTTTCAGTGATGACGGGAATTGGAAGGAAGATTTGAGGTTTTAGTGCCGGTAGTCAGTGGATCAGTGGCCAGTTTTCAGTAATCAGTTTGATAAAAAAGGCGCCTCGAAAGGCGCCTTTAATATTAGAATTGATGTCCATGATGACAGGAGAAAGGACTATTCTCGCTGCAAGAAGTGTATTGATTTCCTGCTCTTTGAGGATAGTCGATTCCCGTGGTTTCGCTTTGGCATGAAATTGTAGTTCCTTCTAGTGTATAGATAGTTGTTTGAGTATCCTGTAAGATACTTACCCGTTGTAGAGTGCGTTCATTTTTCTTTTTCCACTTTGATAATTTTGACTGTTCATGCAAACACCACAGCTCTTGACGTAAAGTAGCAACTTTATTATGGATGTTTTGTAGCACTTTCAATCTTATATCACTATTGGATGTCTGATCTTCGTATTTGACCGTTGCAAGCACATGCCCCACATTTTCATCAGCTTCTGATGGCGTAAAAGATTCAGATTTTACATTTAAAATTTCAATGATTTTCTTTAATTGCCCCTGGTTAGCTGATTCATTATCGTCACCAGCAAGCACTTTGTATTTTTGAATCAAGTCTATAAGATCGCCAGTATTTTTTTCAAGCTGACATATACTTGTCTTTAAACGCGCTATTTTTTCTTCTAAGGAAAGATTTGCAAAAGAGCCGTCAAGGTCAAGAAAGTTAGAATTTGTTGTTTGCTCTACATCGTTACGAATTGGATTTAGATAGGTGTTCTCAAGCAAGGTAGTCACATTTGCTTTAGTATTTTCATACTGCAACAAAAGCTTATTGCACTGACTCTGAGTAATCTTTTGATCAGCCTCTTTCACTAGATCAGCTAAACTCCCAAAACTGGGTGCACTCACCAAGGCCATTAAAGAAACGGTACTTAGTAATTTTTTCATCACATTATGCCTTTCATATATGTTTAATAATTATCTAAACCATTTGTAAGAAACGAACCCATTCACTTCTCACCCTCAAGTTAATTCGTTTTTGTATCAGAAACAAGAGAAAATAGCTATTTTTTTGGATGAGTTACTTCCAATACCGTTACAAGCTGCTTTTGTTGGCTCTTTTGCGTTTTGAGTGGGTAAGCTGAATTTTTTTCTGATCAAAAAGTTCGATACTAACTCCCTCAGTGAAGTAAAAAGCAGCAGTAGTTAAA
>JBDLIP010000169.1 GCA_039714795.1 Pseudomonadota bacterium
GTTCAGTGAAACCAACACGGCCGTCATCTTGAACGCTGATTTTCCAAACGTGCGACTGTAAGTTGCGCGAATTGGAAAATCTTTGCGATCTATTGAGCGTCATCCCGGACTTGATCCGGGACAGGATCCAATTCTTTTTTTGTAGATCTTAAAAAATGGGATCCTGAATCGTAAGGTTTTGCCTCCTCAAGTCTGTCAGACTTGAGTTCCAAAACCAACGGTCAGGATGACGGCCCGTGGGCAGCACATTTTCACTGAACAACCCTGGCGCGGTATACTCAGGGAACTACCCTACAACAGCAATATCATAGTTCTTTTCTTCACCGAAATGGTGGTTCTTCAAAACCTCTCAGCTTTCTTGAGTGCAATAAATCAACTCCTAATTCACGAATTAAGCGAATAGCTTCAATGCCAATCTGTAGATGTTGACTCACGCGATCTTGATAGAATTTTGTGGCCATTTTTTGCAATTTAAGTTCACCATAAATTGGCTTGTCTGAAACACATAATAATGTTCCATAGGGCACACGAAACCGAAAACCATTGGCAGCAATCGTGGCTGATTCCATGTCCACCGCAATGGCGCGGGTTTGATTGAACAGCGGCAGTTGTTGTTTTGATAAAAGCTCCCAGTTTCGATTGTCAGTGGTGAGCACTGTGCCTGTACGCATGCGTTTCTTCATCTCACGACCACGCAGACCAGTTACGTGTGCTACGGCATCTTGCAGTGCGACTTGTAGTTCAGCGATCGCCGGCAGAGGAACATCCAAAGACAAATCTTCATCTAAAGCGTGATCTTTGCGAACATAGCCGTGTGCCAGCACGTAATCTCCCAAAGCTTGACTGCGCCTCAACCCAGCACAATGGCCGAGCATCAACCAACAGTGTGGTCTTAACACTGCTAAATGATCTGTAATGGTTTTGGCATTGCTGGGGCCAACTCCAATATTCACGAAGGTAATGCCCTGTCCATTAGGGCGTACCAGGTGATAGGCAGGTATCTGTGGTGAATACTGGAGGCGCTGGCCCTTTGTTTTGGTCTTTTTAAATTTTTGGTTATAGGTAATATAATTTCCTGGCTCAACGAAGGCGGTATATTCATGGCCCGTTTTAATTTCATGCATCGCATAATCGATGAATTCTTGGATATAACGATCATAGTTGGTCAACAAAATGAATGATTGAAAAAATTCTGGATAGGTACGCGTGTAGTGCATTAATCGGTGCAGTGAGTAATCTACGCGCTCGCCAGTAAAAAGCGCAAGTGGCAAAGCCGTGTTTCCTGTATGCACATGGTGATAGTTGGCTATATTGTCATTGACACGCGATAAATTGGGAAGCAGGCTATGAAACCTTGACTCAAGCGTTTCTTTGAGTTCAGGTGATATATGGTGCGGATCCACAGCAAAGGGAATAGGAATGGGTGAATCACTTTCACCGACCATCACCGGAACGTTATGATGCTTGATTAGCAGATCGATTTGCTCTTGATAATACTCGCGAAACAAACTAGGGCACGTCACTGTGGTTCCAAACGCTCCAGGGTCGGTTGCTACACCGTAGCTAAGGCGTGCATCAATATGCATATTTTCTGGACGTACGTTGAGGCCCACAAAAGGATAGTTACCGCCTTCAAAGATTAAACGACCTGAGTCAGGCTCAGCCTCATCCAGTAGATATGTTAGATCATGGCGAATTTGTGCAACATTTGCATGGTAAATATCCTCGATGCGCTTGACTGCTTCAGTTCCCGAGTGACACTCGAGCAGTTTGGAAACGTTTCCGAATTGGCTAAACATTTTCTCGACCGCTATTCAACTATTCAACGAGGAAAGCAGTTTGGTGTTGGGGAATTCGAGGATGTGTTTGCACCGGTACGATAAAAGCGTGTTCTCGTCTAACATTTAGTCGATCACATGCTCCATCAGTTACAAGAAGGATCGGGCTGTGTCGAGGAAAGTCATATGCCGATTCAAGCAAATCAATGCCCGGTTGCAGTGGAGGGTGTTTTAACCCTTTGATATTTGTGTGTTCCCGTAAGTGCTCTGGCAGCACGTAGCCTTCATCATAGGTTGTTTTGTCACAAAAAATAAGGCGAATTTGGGGGATATCATGCGCGATACTTTGCATCATCAGAACATCAAAAGCTTCTGCCAAAAGATCACGATCCATACTTGGCCATGTATCTAACACCAAACCAAAGGTTCGGCTTTGCAGATCCTCATAGCTATAACGAAAACTTGGACAGGGGATTTTTCCCATAGCTGCTTGACGTCTTCCGGGACGTGCATAAGTTCGATGCCGTTCAATGGGCAGAAAATGTGTGTCAAACCAATGTGCTAGTTGTACATCCCATCTAGTTGGTATAGCCATAGCTTCCCTTTTTGATATTTTGGCTTGGTTTATTGTACTACAGTTTTATGCTAGATGCCAGAGGTCAGAATTCACAGGGCTGTTCAGTGAAAATGTGTTATCTACGGGCCGTCATCCTGACCGTTGGTTTTGGAACTCAAGTCTGGCAATCTCGTGGGGTATACATATCTCCAAATCTACCTAGATATTTATCGGTCTCTCAGGCTATATACATTAAGGATTTTTAGAAATTTCAGTTATATCTAGATATCTAAAAATCTATCTGAATCTTTTTTTGTTGCTTTCGTAATGCTCTCGATTTATGATTTGCTGAGTTTTAGAAAATTTGCAACGTAACCTAACTTGAGGAGCAAAATACCCATGAACAACGATAAAAAACTTACCAA
>JBDLIP010000170.1 GCA_039714795.1 Pseudomonadota bacterium
TTTTCTTCGTATATTATAATTTCAGACATAAGTCGTACAATCTCTTCAATATGTACGATTAATATATCTATAAAGATTATCGGACACAAGAGCTTTTTTTACCACGGCAAATCCAAAAGAGCAAAAATTTGTTGCACGAACAAATGAATTGGGTTAGAAAGGGGGTGGTTATGGCGGCATGATGCAAAATTTTTTTGCTCTAAGTGGTTCCATTAAATGGCGCAGAGGGTGGCTCCATTACGTGGCGCTCGACAAGTATCAAGTACCTCTTCTGGGGGGCCGCATAGCTCACCAGTATTGTATGCGTATTGCGGAGAACGTGAACGGTCGACTCAAGACTCTCAGGTTATATTTTTACACGTTTTTTAGATCCGAGACCATGGACTTTGTGCTCATTTTGTGAGAGGGTCAGGTGACTGTCGAGGGTTAATCAATGGCGCCTCAATTTACCGGACCTCGGCGCCTTTACTCCGCGCTCGGCAGTTTTTCAGCTTGTACTGCTGCCGGTCAGAATGATAGCCAGAAGAAAGATAATAGTCTGTAGCATCACGGTACTCCCAGAGCAAGGTTGACTTGTAGAAACGACGTCCTTAGATGCAGGTCTTGTGGATTTCAGAGGATTTTGGAGAGATTGGGGGTTGACCCAGATGGTTCGCAACAACTCAGTGTCAAAAGGAGCGCATTCAGTGTCAATTGCGACCACAAGTGGGAATGGGGTTTTATCATCTCGATTGAATTTGAAAACGATTGTGGCACACGGGTGCGAATATATTTATATTATGATGTTGACGGAGAAATAAAGCCCACAACTGAGCACCTTGGCTTTCTCTTATGGTGCAAATCCAATTACCAGAAATTCATTCCGCCCTATGTTGATTTTGGCAAGTTCCTCGCCAGTGATTTTCCTTACCTTCAACAATCTTTACCAGTCTTCACTATCAAAAATAATACCACACCCAAAACCTACTAACGACGCCTACTGAGCGATCACGAACAACAAAACAATTCCCTACAAAAATAATTAATTGTTTAAAACGAGAAAAATCTATCAGAGTTAGTCAGCATTCTCAGTAAGATTCAGAATATTTTTTCCAGGTCCTGATTGCTCAGAGATATTTTCTATATTTGCAGAACAATTTTCCGCCGCAAAGCAAAACAACTGCATAAACAATACCGCTGGTAAAAGGTAAAATCTTTTCATTTTCTATCTTCTCCATAAACTGAGGGGACAACCACCCCCGCTCCCGGGCATTTTAATCTTTGCCACCTAGAAAGGCAAGAGAATATAATAACCGGGGTTGAGAGGTTTGCCTAACTTACTGACATTGGAGGGGGATATATTTGTTTTTTCAAGCTCTGATACGGCTTTCCTGACGTTCGGATGATGAGGGGGATAAAAATTCTTGAAAATTCTCAAGGCTTTTTCCAATAACTCTTTTTTTTCTGCACCTTCTAGAGTTAATGCCAGATTGGCTATGGCCATCGCGGTCGTGGGATGATTGTCACCATAGGACCGTTGAATTGTTTTGAGTGATTGCCGCAAAAGCTTTCTTGCTTTATGAACGTATCCAAGTAATCGGTAGACATTTCCTAGATTTGCAGATACGATAGCAGTAAATAAGTGATCATTTCCGTATTTTATTTTAAGATTATTAATAGAGTTTAAGAACATTTTCTTACTTTGCAAAAAATCATCAGAAACAGCGTGGACAATTCCCATACGAGCAATTAGGATAGAAATCCAGGCATTTGTCTTGTTGGGAGCTTCTTCGAGAAATCTTGAAGCGTCATGCAAAAGACGCTTACTTTCGGACATCTTGTCCATTGCAACACAAGCCAGAGCTAAATTTGCCATTGAAAGCGCGGTCCAAATATGACTGTCTCCATGTAGTTGTCTTCTTATTTTTAAGGCATTTCGAAAATGTTTCTCACTTTCTTCCAAATGATCTAAATCATAATGAATAAATCCTAAAAGGATCTGATTGTATGCCAGACTAGAAATTGATGTAGGACTTTGGAAATTTATTTGTAGCGCATGCTCTAGTGTTTTTTTTCCTTTTTCCCTATCACCTAGCACATAACTAATCCAACCTAGCATATATAACACCTGAGCAGTTTCAACGTGATTGTCTCCATAATGTTTCTGATAGAACTTGAGTGCCTGGGAAAGTAAGTTTCTTACCGTATTAAAATCTCCTAACAACATGTAAGATAGGCCATATCGAAAAAATGCATGTGCTGTTTTTGGATGTTCTTTTCCGTAGGTTTTTTCACTAATTGACACAACTTTTTTTAAAACTTCTAGCTTTTTTAAGCTTTTTCCTAAATGATGATACACAGAACTCAATAAATTTAAAATTTGCAGATTGGTTGGATGATTTTGATCATACAAAGATTCATTGAGCTTTAAAGCTTCTTCTAAGATATATTCTGCTTTGTGGGGCTCATTTAAAATACGATAGGTAAGAGCATAGAAAGAAACCCGATCTGCATCCGAAGTAAAGGAGCTTACTTCTTGCAAGAATTTTTCTAGCTGAGGTATTGTTTGATTTATTAAATTGCGTTCTTTATTAGAAATATCACTGCCTGCAATTTTTCTGGGATATATTTTCTCAATCGCAGTTTGCATTTTTTTCAGATATCTCAACTTCTGTTCTTGATCTAATTTATCCTTGAGCCAGCCAGAGACCAAACGATGAATAGAAATATCATCGCCTGATATTTT
>JBDLIP010000171.1 GCA_039714795.1 Pseudomonadota bacterium
ACACATATAATTTCTGAAAGCATTTTCTTACTCCTTTTTGGTTGACAGGAGTACAATCTAGTTAAGTTTTTATTAAAATCCAAGATACTTTAGGGAATACGACTAACCCAGTCCCTGAGTTTTCTCTTGGAGAAAAACTGTGCTAGGATTGCACACAGATTATGTACGTTTCTAAAGGTAGGGTTTTACGTGAATATCCATGAATACCAAGCCAAGCAGCTGCTGAGCCAGTTTGAGATCCCGATCCAAAAGGCAGGCGTGGCTGCCAGCGCTAAGGAAGCGCTGAGTGTAGCGCAAAAAATCGCAGGTGATACCTGGGTGGTGAAAGCTCAGATTCATGCTGGAGGCAGAGGTAAGGGAGGCGGCGTTAAGCTTGTCACAGGACTTTCCCAATTGGAGGATATCAGCAGCCAGATTTTGGGAATGAATTTGGTGACACCGCAAACAAGTGCTGAAGGGCAGACAGTTAACAAAGTTTATATTGAGCGCGCTTGCGACATTGCTAATGAACTCTACTTTGCCCTGTTGATAAATCGAGAGCGTCGCTGCTTTGTGGCGATGGTATCTCGGGAAGGCGGTATGGACATTGAAGAAGTTGCAGCAAAGACTCCTGAAGCTATTGTGCGGATTGATATTGATCCATTGCTCGGAATGCAAGCCTTTCACGCACGGCAGTTGGCATTTGGGCTTGGGCTGACAGGTGATACTTTCAGCCGAGGAATTGAGTTATTTTTGCAGGCTTACCGTGCCTTTACTCAAACAGATGCGCAGTTGCTTGAGGTGAATCCGTTGGTAATTACAGGTTCAGGGGACCTGCTCCCTTTGGATGCTAAGATGAGCTTTGATGATAATGCATTGTTCAGACATCCAAATATCGAAGCACTGCGGGACGAGGCAGAAGAAAACCCAGTTGAGCTGGAAGCGCGCCGGCATGATCTGAGCTATGTCAAGTTGGATGGCAACATTGGTTGTATGGTGAATGGCGCTGGCCTTGCTATGGCTACCATGGACGTCATTAAATTATATGGCGGAGAGCCGGCTAATTTCTTGGATGTAGGTGGTGGAGCCACGCGTGAGCGCGTAACTGAAGCATTCAAACTTATTCTTTCAGACCCTAATGTCCAGGGTATTTTGGTGAATATTTTTGGTGGTATTATGCGCTGCGATATTATCGCTGAAGGTATCATTGCAGCAGCGAAAGAAATCAACATCCATGTACCCTTGGTGGTGCGTTTGGCAGGTACTAATGTGCAAAAGGGTAAAACTCTATTAGCGCAATCGGGGCTAGATATTGTCTCAGCAGATCATCTTGCAGATGCAGCGTCCCTTGTGGTGCGGGCAGTAGAAAAGGCAGCATAAATCATGTCAATACTTGTTAATGATCAAACCAAGGTTATTTGTCAGGGATTCACCGGACATCAGGGAACGTTCCATTCTGAGCAAGCTCTTGCTTATGGCACACAGCTTGTAGGTGGGGTCACTCCTGGAAAAGGGGGAACAACGCATTTGGGATTGCCTGTATTTGATACAGTTCAAGAGGCTGTCTTAAAAACTGGGGCTACAGCTTCGGTTATCTATGTTCCGCCACCGTTTGCTTTAGATGCCATTTTAGAGGCCATTGACGCTAAGCTGCCTCTGGTTGTGTGCATTACTGAAGGCATTCCGGTACAAGATATGCTGAAAGTGCGTCGTGTGTTGGAAAATTCCTCCACCCGTTTGATTGGTCCCAACTGTCCAGGTATTATTACGCCTGGCGAGTGCAAGATTGGCATCATGCCAGGACACATCCACAAACCTGGATCGGTGGGGATCATCTCCCGCTCTGGGACTCTAACCTATGAGGCTGTCGCACAAGCTACGGCAGCGGGTTTTGGTCAATCAACATGCATCGGTATCGGGGGAGATCCGATTCAAGGCATGAATTTCATAGATTGCATTGAGTTATTTTTAAAAGATCCTAAAACCGAAGCAATTATCATGATTGGTGAGATCGGAGGTCGCGCTGAAGAAGAGGCGGCTGATTTTATCAAGCAATCTAAAATAAAGAAACCAACGGTTGCTTTTGTAGCTGGTATAACGGCCCCTCCCGGACGTTGCATGGGGCATGCAGGCGCTATTATCTCAGGCGGTGAGGGGACTGCTGAGAGCAAGGTTGAGGCTCTGAAGAATGCGGGTGTTTCAGTTGCCTTGTCTCCGGCTGATATTGGAATAACATTAAAAAAGCTGATGGGTTATACTGAAGAGAAATGAAAACCTCTGTTTCCTGATACGCTCAAAGTGCTCATTGAACGTATCAGGAAACAGAGTTTTTGATTTCACTTCGGTGTAGAGGTTTTCATTTCTTGCGGGTATAGGTAGTTAGATCTTTATGTTGTTTATGTTGCGGACATATCGCGTATTATCGATAATTTGAATCAGGGCTGTTCAGTGAAAATGTGTTATCTACGGATCGTCATCCTGAACGTTGGTTTTGGAACTCAAGTCTGGTAAGACTTGAGGAGGCAAAACCCTACGATTCAGGATCCCATTTTTTAAAATCTGCAAAAAAGAATTGGATCCTGAATCGCAAAGATTTTCCAATTCGTGCGACTTACAGTCGCACGTTCGGAAAATCAGCGTTCAGGAT
>JBDLIP010000172.1 GCA_039714795.1 Pseudomonadota bacterium
TTAATTAGAATAGCAATTTGTTGTCCATTTGCTCAGAAAAACTTTATATTTTTGACGACCGGATAGATTTTTTACAAAAAATTCTCACTTTTTAAAATTCCGTCAGGAATAGAGTGAAAAAAATCAAAGTACCGTGGTAATACGGCTAACCCAGTCCCGCCGAGTGGATTTTACTGAATAACCCTGAGTATACATTGGCCATGTTGGATTTTCCATTAAAAATACAGTAGTCTTATAAGTATGACGACGGTAACACAACTGATCGATAAGGTTAAAAGTTACGACCCGCAGGCAAATGCTGAGTTGATTGCTGGCGCTTATGCCTTTGCCATGGAAGCACATCAACATCAAAAGCGTGAATCAGGCGAACCCTATTTTACTCACCCCGTTGCTGTTGCCATGATTATAACGGAAATGAAGTTAGACACTGCATCTATCGTTACAGCGTTGCTGCATGACACAATCGAAGATACGCCTGTCACCCACGATGAGATCGAAAAGAAGTTTGGCCAAGAAATTGTCACTCTGGTTGATGGAGCGACTAAGCTGACCCAAATTGAGTTGCAATCCATCAATCAACAACAGGCAGAAAATTTTCGCAAATTGGTGTTGGCAATGTCCAATGACATCCGCGTATTGCTGGTTAAACTTGCAGATCGCCTACATAACATGCGCACTCTGGTTCATGTTAAATCGGAAGAAAAACGTAAACGGATTGCCCGAGAAACTATGGATATTTACGCCCCCCTTGCTGGGCGCATCGGTGTACATCATCTAAAGGATGAACTAGAAGATCTTGCCTTTATACAATTGAACCCGGATGGTCGTGCTTCCATCATGTCTCGGTTAAAATTCTTGCGCGAAGAGGGAGAAGATACAGTTGGCAGCATTATTCAATCTCTAAAAAAGCTGTTTCGTGAAAACGATCTGAAGGTAGAAATTTCAGGACGTGAGAAGACACCCTATTCGATCTGGCTCAAGATGCACCGACAAAACATCGGCTTTGAACAATTGGCTGATATCATTGCTTTTCGGGTGCTGGTGGACACGATTGAAGAATGCTATCAAGCGCTTGGTATTGTCCACAGCTCTTATCCGGTGGTTCCCGGACGATTTAAAGACTATATCAGCACCCCAAAACCCAACCACTACCAATCTCTGCACACAGCTATCATTGGCCCTAACCAACAGCGCATTGAAATCCAGATTCGCACGTTTTCTATGCATGAGGTTAATGAGTATGGGGTTGCTGCGCATTGGAAATATAAGCAAGGAGCACGAGGGCAAGAAGGGGATGAATTTCGTTGGCTCAGAGGGTTATTGGAAATTCTCGAAAGTGCAGCTGACCCCGAAGAGTTTCTTGAGCACACCAAGCTTGAGATGTACCAAGATCAGGTCTTTTGTTTTACACCTCGCGGTGATCTGATATCCTTGCCAACGGGTGCAACCCCCATTGATTTTGCCTATTCGGTGCATAGTGAAATTGGTAACCATTGTGTTGCCGCCAAGATTAATGGTCGTATGGTGCCCCTACGCACGGTATTGCATAATGGAGATCAGGTTGAGATCACTACCTCAAAAGCACAAGCGCCTTCACCCACCTGGGAGAGGTATGCGGTCACCGGAAAAGCTCGAGCGTGCATAAGACGCTATATTCGCAACCAAAAACGCGCGCAATTTATCGAGTTGGGTCGCTCAATGTTACATAAGAATTTCAAGCAAGAGGGTTTTGATTACTCTGAGAAACTCATTGAGAAGCATTTAAAGGACATTGGTTGCGCTTCTCTTGATGATTTGTTTGCTTTGATTGGTGAAGGTTTGAAAACTTCGCAAGACATCATCCGCAAAATTTATCCAGAGTACACTCAAAAACGTAGATTTGAGCCGCCTTTGCCTTCAGAATTTGTCGAGCGCAAAGAATCAGGAACGGCAATGTCCATCAAAGGTCTGATTCCCGGAATGGCAATTCACTATGCCGGCTGCTGCCACCCGCTGCCGGGAGATAGAATTGTAGGCATTGTTATGACGGGCCGTGGGGTGACAGTGCATACTTATGACTGTGACAACGTGAGTAAATTTGCTGATGATCCTGACCGTATTTTGGATATTGCCTGGGGTGATCAGCGTTGTGAAGAGAGCAGTTACGTTGGGCGCTTGCACATCATTTTGTTCAACAAAGTGGGCAGTCTTGCAGGCCTTACAACTATGATTGGTAAAGGTGGCGGTAACATTTCCAACCTAAAGATCATCCATCGCTCAGAAGAGTTTTTTGATCTCATTGTGGATGTGGAAGTCAAAGACGCGCAACACCTAAGCGCCATTCTTGCAGCTATGCGCTCGGCTTCGATGGTAAGTTCGGTTGAGAGAAGTCGGGGGTAGGGGGACTTTACTCCACAGGTCGTGATTTTGCATCACAAACATCTACGCATCAATATCCGTCTCGAATGACTGCCGTTTATCTCCAAAATTAAAGATTTAGACAAGATATATCACCATGATGAAATCGTATCTTCTCCAAATGTCAGGGTAGATCGTCCATTCAGATCCGTGTTGAATGACAATTGGGTATCCGAGGCTTATCTGCGATTATGCTTGCAAGT
>JBDLIP010000173.1 GCA_039714795.1 Pseudomonadota bacterium
TACAGGAGAGACCATTCAAATTCCGGCAGGCAGGAAAGTTAAGTTCACTTCTGGTAAATCATTAAAGCAGTCTGTAAATTCATAAAGCTTTCTTGTTTGATTGCGGTGATTTTTTAAAACCCTTTATTCATGCGGGTTTCGGGGGTTTGTTTTCCATAAGTAATATTATCGAACTTTTAAATATGGCCCCCAAACCGCATGAAATCTAAGGTTTCTAGCTTGCATCTACTTAAACCCCGTTCTCTCCGCAACTTCTTCTTCCCAACCTTCTGCCTGGCTTTTTCTCTCGGCTCCAAATTACAAGGAATCTCGCTGTAGTAATTCACTAAAGTTAATAATCATCGCAAAGTAACCGCTATTGATCACATCCTCATGAACCCCGTTAACGTGGATTAGCACCGGACGATAGGAAAAACCCTTGGGATTATGCAATCGGTTCAGCTTATCCTGCATCTTTGGAATAATCGTTGGCAGGATAGGGTTTTTTGAAAACTTAATTTCACATACGTAAAGTCCTCCAAATTTAGTCTGTATCAAGTAATCAATCTGACACCCTGGAAATTTTGCTGTTTTTCTTTGGAAGAACGGATTATCGGCTATGACTTCATCTGCCTGCAGGCCTAATCTCTCTTTGATAATTTTACGATTTTTGAGAACAAGGTTCTCAAATTGGTACCCCATTATAATTTCCCATCCCGGTAGGCTGGCAAGAGAACGCCACGAAAATTCATCGTTCTCAATTTTTGCACGGTTTTTTTCAACATACTTTAGATAAAATCGTAAATAATTATCACTGAGTCGAAAGTGGCTCAACCTTGAGTCCTCTCCAGATTTGATGTTCCAGGTATAATCACGACTAATAAATCCTGATTTTACAAGATCATCTAGATGCTGACTTATGTAACCAGTTTGACTTATTCCCAGTTTGCGACAAACCTCTTTTACCTCCATTGGCCCATTGGCTAATGCCTTAACTATCCTCTTGTAAGTTGAGCTGCGTGTAGAAAACAAATCAGAAAATATTTCATCAAATTCATTAACCAATATTCCTCCTTTGACAAAACAAAAATCTTTGATGTTTTCTTCAGCAGATAATGTTGGTTTTAATTCTTCAAGATAACGAGGGATTCCACCAGTTACAGAAAGAACTTTTAATTTTTCGTAAGTTGAAACCCTTGATCCTGATCCCCCCCAAAACTTGTTGCAATCTCTGATAGGAAGTTCATCCAAAGTTAATCGAAAGGAAATACGACCCAAAAATCCAGTACTTGCAAGAATATTTCTCTCAATCCAATGGGAAGCCGAACCACATAGTACAAAAATTAGCTCTGGATTTTTTTTATAGTGGAGATCCCAAGCGTTTTTGAGTTTACCCAAGAAATCTGGGTCTTTTGATCCCATCCAAGAAACTTCATCAAATAGCACAACCATCCGCCCTTGTTTAATTTTTTCTGCCAACAGTAAAAATAATTTACTCCAATCGTCAGCTTGCACCTCAGGCAACCCGGTTTGCTGATTCAACTGACGCGCAAATTCATTGCGTTGCATTTGTGCCGTTGCCTCAAACCTCGGCGGCAAGCCAACGAACTGATAAAACGGATAATCTTTAGCAAACTCTTCCACTAGGCGGCTTTTGCCAACCCGCCGCCTACCCTGAACCACAACAAGGCTAGACGTTTTCTTCATAAAAAGTCGATTAAGCGAGGCTAACTCTCGTTGTCGACCGATAAAAGATGGGTGCATTTGTACATCCTATTAAAAGCTAGATAGAGATATGTTACGACTATTAATCGCCAAAAGTCAATCTTTAGTCGTAAAATTACAAGCAATTTTTACGACTATTAATCGTCAAAAATCATTCTTTAGTCGTAAAATTACAAACAATTTTTACGACTAAAGAATGACAGCTTTGTTCGGCAGGGTGCAACTCATTGCGGTTCTGTCCAGCAATTCGGGGTTTTGTGTGCGTGTTCAGCGACAATTAGAAATGCGTCGAAGAGCTTTACAATATCTTAAAGCCTGCATTGTCGGTTCTAAATTTGGGGTGTGAAGGCACCCGGTATTTTGCAAACTCTGTCATAAAATCTGATGTTTTTCAGCTCAAGCAACGGGCAATTGAAGATTGTCATGTACACGCTGTCGCATTTATTGCACACCAATATTATAAGTTGCAGGATAATCTTGTTGATACACTGTTAAGCGTGGTCAAAACTTTCCAGAATGGAGCACAACGTAATTATAAACAATAACCCGCTTAAACCGAGAATTTGCACATCTCCCCCTATTTGGTTGATGGAAAAACCTCCAAAAACAGCTTTCTTATTGACTCGATCAGTATTCTTCTTTTTTTTAGAGCATGCTTTACTCATGGTACGGCGCCTGGAAGTAGCACTAATTTCTGAAGCTGTTGGTCCAGCATCGCTGTAGGGCATCAACTCTTCCGCAGAGAATGGCTTTGTAAGATTAAGAGGGTGAGGCCCCTTTGAGATGTTAGGAAGCTAGTAAAAATAACATTTACAGTCACGTTCTATTGCTTGACCTATATAGGGTAACGCGGCGTGTAGGGTGTTCT
>JBDLIP010000174.1 GCA_039714795.1 Pseudomonadota bacterium
ACTCGCGATAACTGAGGGAGAATCGAAACTTCATATAGACAAACATCAGGATTACTGAGGCTGAAGAACTGAATCCCTTAAAATGATGTGAGAGTTTTTTTGAAACTTTGAACATTTGAGCACCTACCTTCCAGGTGAAGATACCCCAATCTTTTCGGGACGGCAACAGATGCGACAGAACCAATGCGATCTGATAAATCTTAAAAATTGTGTGGCAGTAAAGCGCAACACTATAATTTCATTGAGGAGCGAAGCATAATTGCTTTTTTGAACCGCCGAAATGCCACATTGTGATTTACGTGGCATATCACCAAAGATTCCACTATTTTTTATTTGACCTCCATTAATTAATATAATACGTTATGTTTTGGAGGTTGTTTAAAAATGGATGTCTTTTTTCACCAAAATCCTATTTTTAGGCTCGAGCAATTTGCTGCATTCAAGGCCCAAACAGGAACGCAAAAAAGAGAAGCGGTACTGCAGGCTCTGCAGTATTATCTGCGCAAAAAACGGATTGTTTCAATCCGCCGTGGTCTTTTTGCCGTAGTGCCACCTGGGACATCAGCTGAAAACCTCAACATCGACTCTTATGCTTTGGCTGGTATGGTGACTGAAGACAGTATACTGTCATATCATTCTGCCTTAGAGTTGCATGGTTTTGCCTACTCTCTTTTTCGCAAGCAAACTTTTAAAACCAAGCATAAAATTAAGTCATTTGAGTTTGGTGAGACGCTATTCCAGCCAGTTTATCACAAGCGCTTTGTTCAAGATCCAAACTTGTACAAATCATTTACTGTATCAGTGAATCGCAATGGGACAGATATTAGAATGACCAGTTTGGCCAGTACTTATGTGGATGTTTTGGATCGACCTGAACTTTGCGGTGGATGGGAAGAAGTGTATCGCTGTCTCAGTTCTATTTCTGTTTTGCCTATTGATGATACTATAAAATATTGTCTTGCGCTTGAAAGTCCAGTGTTATGTGCAAAACTAGGATTTTTTTTGGAACAAAGAAAAGGAGCGTTTGCTGTGAGCCATGAAGATTTGGATCTATTGTTACACCGTCGACCGAAATCTCCCTACTATTTAGCTGGAAAGAGTACAGAGCCAAGTCGCTATCATAAGAAGTGGAACTTAATGATACCCGAAAGTCACTTATCCAAAGCCTGGGAGGAGCCTGATGCTGGATTCTAAAGCTCATTTATTAAGCCAAGCGCGCCAGGAGCAGTTTAAGCCTGAAAATCTGGAAAAGGTTATGCAGCTCTTGGAGGTGTTAAAAGCATTTATGACTGTTCCGTATTTAAAAGACCGATTGGCATTAAAGGGCGGAACGGCTCTTAACCTGTTTCATTTTGAGAGTTTACCAAGGCTTTCGGTAGATATAGATTTGAACTATATCGGTTCAATCGACAAATCCATAATGCTGGAAGAGCGCCCCGTAATTAACAGGGCAATTGAGCAAATCTTGTCGGATATGGGGATGACTGCCTATCGAAATCCTACAACATATGCGGGCGGTAAGATGATTTGGCAATACAAGAGCCTTTTGGGGCAAAAAGGCAATCTCGAAATCGACTTGAACTATATGTATCGTCAACCATTGCTTGATCTAGAATGGAAACTACCTAATCTCACGCGTGAAGGGTCAATAGAAGTTCCAGTTTTAGACGTGCACGAGCTAGCTTCTGGGAAGTTAGCTGCATTATTCAATCGCCGAACGAGTCGAGATTTTTTTGATGCGCATCACCTTTTCACCCATGGTCATTTATCACTTGATCAACTACGTCCAATCTGGGTTGCTTATCTTGCCATGAGCGAAGTTTCCCAAGAGGCACTCAAACTTGGCCACCTGAACTACGATCTCAAGGACATTCATAACCAACTTTTACCGGTGCTCAAACAAGATTCCAATATTAGGGCTAGAGGAAACCTAGAGAATTGGGCACAAGAAATGCTCGAAGCTCTACGAAAGTCACTGTCTATTTTGCTGCCTTTGCGATCATCTGAGGAGAAATTTCTGCAGTCCATTCGGACAGACGGAAAGATAGAACCTCAATTAATCACAGGTGATCGTTCTTTGATCGATAAGCTTAAGGGACATCCTGCACTTTTGTGGGCAACTTCAAAGGCAAAATCTCTTGCTTAACAAATATTTTCCCTAATAAAATAAATAGCGTGAAATTTTTACCTTTATACAAATGGTTAATTATTATTTTTGCAAACAAGCTACTTCTAAGCTTGACGAAGCAGTGCGCTACGCTTCATTCTGAGATGCTAGCATAGTATGAAACTAACGCGAAACACGATCTTAGAAAAATCGTCGGAGGAATACACATGAAATTTTTACTCACCATCATACTATCTGTTGCGCTGTGGACACCAATGACACATGCTAGTGTTGCTGATCATGACGGAAGTCGGGAAAACCTTATAAGGGGTTTTGTGTGAAACGCCTCCAAAAGTACCAGTAGGATCAGAGAGATCCGAAATTTAAGCGTATGTTGTCAATCATCTCATCAAGATCTGGCATGC
>JBDLIP010000175.1 GCA_039714795.1 Pseudomonadota bacterium
ATCGTTTTTTGTAACTATCTGTAATAATGGCATTTTCTCGAAAATGGTTAAGCTCAAAACCTGTAGAATTGTGTAGAGACTGGTCGTGATTTTGAGCCGTTTTTTGATAATGGCCACGATAACATAAACTGAAACTGCAATCCAAACCTGGGATTTGACAACGTTTTCACTTGTGCCTAAAAATGATTTGATTCGTAGGTGCTGCTTGATCCATTTGAAGAACAGCTCCACCTGCCAGCGGCACCGATACAAATCCGCTATGGTCTGTGCTGGTAATGTAAAGTTGTTTGTCAGGAAGACAAAAGTCTTTCCAGTCGTAGAATCGAAATACTTTATTCTGCGCAACTTGTCCGGATAATCTTTTGAAGGGTAAAACCCTGCTAACCTGATTGTCTGGTCGCATTTCACTCCGGTGTCCTGTTCGGTTGGGTGGGAATAAATGCGGTGAAATTGAAAATTTGATTTGGCTCTGATAACGAAAAAAGCGGCCCATTGATTTATGTGAAATAGTCTGGCAAAATCCAGATATCCACGGTCCATGATGTAAAAGCTGCCAGGCTCTGGAATCAATCTGTCTAGCACATTGACATCGTGAAGCTTGCCGTCGCTGATATGAATGAAGGTTGGGATGTTGCCACGCAAATCTAGAAGAGTATGCAATTTGATAGCTGCTTTGTTCTGTCGGAAGTTGGCCCAGGGGAAGACAGAGAGGCTGAGATCGATGGTTGTGGAATCGAGAGCGTAAACGCTTTCGGTAAGTTCTATACCGAAATTTTCGTTGCGGTAGAGTTCTTGGGCCTCGCAGATCAGAAGTTGAGCGAAATCGGCATAGATTCGCCAATCGCGCTTCTTGTTTGCATTGGCTAAGGTGTTGCGAGCCACCTTGCTGCGAATGCCCATATGGTACAACTTGTTGCTTTGTGCACGCAGGCAAGCTTCGATATCCCTGAGGCTTTCGCGATAAGTAAGTTGGGCGAAAACCATACAAAGATATTGGTCGAGGCAGCTGAAGCTCTTGACCTTGTGATGTCCTTGATAGCGTTCCACACATTGACGAAATGAATGCATGGGAAGAAAACCCTTTGGTGCGTTCGTGGCACACTGTTGGCAAGAAAGTTTAAATTTGATTTTATCAGTCAGATAATCAAAAATATTTGTAGCGACAAATGACATTACTTCCTGTATTTTCAATTTGCTATCAGTATTTATATACGCCAGGACCCATGACAAAAGAAAAAAAGGAGGGGATATGATTCGTTATATTGCTAAACCACTTAGTCTTTTTTTGATTTTTTCCTTTATGTTATTAGATTTTACTGTCATTAATGCCAAAGCAGGCCTTATAGGAACAGAAACGGTGATTAATACTCTCCAAGGAGAAAAATCCCGTTCACGGATTACTGCTTTTTTAAACCGGCAAGAGGTCCTTGATATCTTTTCAAAACAAGGCATTGATCCTTTACAGGCGGAAAAAAGGGTAGCGAGCCTTACAGATCATGAGGTTTCACAGATATGCAAAGTTCTTGATCAGTTTCCGGCTGGTGGCGATGGAGTAGGGGCAGTTGTTGGTGCTGTAGTATTAATTTTTCTTGTATTGCTCATAACCGATCTGCTTGGTTTGACGCAAGTTTTTCCATTCGTAAAGCACTCTAATTAAATTGGTATATTTTTTTCATAAGGCTGGCAACTGGGCTGCCGGCCTTATATTCATAATTTTGTTTTTTTCTTCTGGATGCAGCTTATGGCATACAGATAATTTATTATTACCTGTAGATAGTTCTTGTTCGGCCTATGAAATAAGAAGTAACGCCTCTAACGAGCATGTGCACACGATGGCAGAGAAAACCAACTCTGAGTGACGCTCGTGTTAACCACAAATATAAAAGGAGCAATTGATGGGTAAAAGAATGAAGTTGTTCCTGCTGGCGCTGCTGACCACCCTGCTCTTTACAGCGGGCTGCAGCAAGGTCACCAAGGAAAATTACGACAAGCTGGAAATGGGGATGGAATACAGTGAAGTCATAGCAATTTTTGGTAATCCGAACAGTTGCACAGAATCAATAGGTCTTAAAAGCTGCATCTGGGGCAATGAAACCAAAAATATCAAGGTAAATTTCTTGGGTGACCAGATAATGGTTATCTCGAGCACCGGACTCAAATAAAATCATATTACTTGGCTGATGCTGTTACTTGATGAGGAATAATTTGTTTGCTGACACAATCTAACCGCTATAAACCCAACCTAGTTTTTATTTTGGTAAGTAATAAGGATTTAAAAACAAAATAGAATATTATCTGGTATATATTTGATTGAGTAGTGAATTAATAATTACTTTTTGAGGGGGTATTATGATTAAAAAAATTGTCTCATCAAGGCTTCTTCAAGTTTTGGCCTCATTATTGTTTGTTTTGTTAATTAGCGGCTGTGCCAGATATGGCCATGTTGTATTTGAAGATGAAAGTGGTACTGTGAGTGTAGAAGTTGATAGAGGAACATCCCAAGGACGCTA
>JBDLIP010000176.1 GCA_039714795.1 Pseudomonadota bacterium
CTCTTATAAGCGGCACCCTGTTGATACGCCGGTATTTTAAAATTAAAAATAAAATCTGTTTGACGCCCGATAATGTTGAGATTGCTTCTACCGAAACAAGCCAGGAGAAAATACAGTTTTGTGGGGTCATTACAAAAGTCATTCCAGCCTTTAGAGTGCAATCGTTGCAATCCTCCTCTTGATAACACCGTCCTCAAACAATATTAAGTTGAATCTAGCAACGATTGTGTCTAAATAAGAGGTAGGGGGATAATCCTCCTACCTCTTACTCTTTTTCGTGCAGGATTTATATTTATAATGTCTCAATCACACATGACGCCAGTTGCCGGTTCTCTAACCCATTTAGAGTCATCATCATCCTGTCTAAATGAAGCTCAGCATTACGCCACTGAAAACCTAGAGGGGCCAGTCCTAGTTTTGGCAGGAGCCGGCACAGGTAAAACGCGTGTTTTGACCACACGGATTGCTAACGTTCTAAAACGTCAACTGGCCTGGCCATCACAAATTTTATCTGTGACCTTTACCAACAAAGCTGCTCTTGAGATGAGGCAAAGGGTCGAGCAGATGATGGAAAATCCGGTTGAAGGTCTGTGGTTGGGTACATTTCATTCACTGTGTGCTCGAATCTTACGCCGGCATGCTGAACTGGTTAACCGCACTCCTGACTTTACCATTCTAGATACTGATGATCAGCTTCGCCTTATCAAACAAATTTCCAAGGCAGAAGATGTAGATGATAAGAAATTGCCTCCACGCGTGATTTCAGCTGTCATAGGTCGATGGAAAGACAAAGGATTAACGCCGAATAAAGTTCCAAACGCCAAATTTGATCAGATCCTACAGGTCTATGAAATTTATCAAGAGCGCTTGCAAACACTCAATGCTGTGGATTTTGGAGACCTGCTTTTGCTTTGTCTAGAGCTTTTTTCCCAACATTTAGATGTTTTACAAATCTACCAAGACCGGTTTCGTTACTTGTTGGTAGATGAGTACCAGGATACCAATGTAGCTCAGTACCTGTGGCTGCGGCTGCTGACCCAAAAAAATCAAAATTTGTGTTGTGTAGGTGATGATGATCAGTCGATTTATGGTTGGCGTGGTGCTGAAGTTACGAATATTTTAAAATTTGAGCATGATTTTCCCAACGCCAAAATCATCCGACTTGAACAAAACTATCGCTCGTCGCACCATATTCTGGGAGCAGCTTCAGGCTTGATTGCCCATAACCAAGGGCGTCTTGGCAAAACTCTATGGACTGATCAGGAAGAATCCAAGGGTGAAAAGGTACAAGTTTGTGGTGTCAGCGATGGGGCAGAAGAAGCACAATTGGTGGGTGAGGAAATAGAAAGTCTGCAGCGCCAGGGTATCCAACTATCGGATATGGCAATTCTTGTGCGTGCTACTTTTCAAACTCGCGAATTCGAAGAGCGCTTCATCCGCCTGGGGATTGCCTACCGAGTCATTGGTGGCGCTCGATTTTATGAACGTCGGGAAATCCGCGATGCAATGGCGTACTTGCGCATTGTAGCTCAACCTCATGACAGCCTTGCATTTGAAAGAGTTCTCAATGTACCACGACGAGGCCTTGGTGAGTCTACGTTACAAAAGCTGCACATCTGTGCTCGAGAGCAAAAAATTCCACTGCTTAAGGCTGCTATCCAGTTGATACAAACAAATAGTATAAAAGGCAAAGCTTGCACTTCCCTGACCCAATTTATCCAAGATATTGAACGCTGGCACAGGCAGGTTTTGCAAAAAAAACCCAGCGAGTTAGTACAAATTATTTTAGATGAATCTGGTTATACGGCTATGTGGCTCAATGACAAAGCTCCAGATGCCCCAGGACGTTTAGAAAATCTCAAGGAACTCGTGCGCGCCCTTAATGATTACAAATCGTTGACTGCCTTTTTAGAACATGTCAGTTTGGTTATGGAGAATAATCAAGCACATCATAGTGATAGCGTTAATCTGATGACGATGCACGGTGCAAAGGGACTTGAATTTGATACTGTATTTCTTGCGGGCTGGGAAGAGGGGTTGTTTCCACACTCACGAGCCTTAGCCGATTCAAATAATAGGGGACTTGAGGAAGAAAGGCGACTGGCCTATGTCGGTTTGACTCGTGCCAAACGTCAAGCTTTTATCACTTTTGCTGGCATGCGTCGCATACACGGGAAATGGAAAACAGCGCTCCCATCCCGTTTTTTATCTGAACTACCAAAAGCACATGTTGAAGTTCGCCATAAATACTTCCAATCCCAATCCCTCCAAGCACAACATAATAGGTACGTGCAGGTTGACCCAGTACATCACTTTGATGATTATTCTCAAGACCCTTGGGATCAATAGCCCTTCTTTGTAAGTATACTGAAGCTGAATCAAACGGGTATGACCGCTGGGTAATGTATCCCTAACGATGTCATCCCTTTATGCAAGTCAGATATCTATGTACAAGGTAAACCTGGTCTTCAGCCAGGCGCTGCGCGACCTTGACATAGATATCTG
>JBDLIP010000177.1 GCA_039714795.1 Pseudomonadota bacterium
TTATGATTTAATTATAAGACCTCCTCCTGTTCATGTTAAATCTGTGATCTGAAACAATAAATACTTAACATAGCCTTTGATTTTGAACTAATTTTTTTTTAACGTACAAGATGCGGTTGTTGGATATTGTCCGGAGAAAATGGACGAATCAAATTATTTTCCAGCGGGAGGGGCTGTAGTTATTTCTTCCATATATCTCTAAAAACCGACATCATCGAGTTGTAGCGCTTTTTTATAAGTGCCAACAATTTTATCCTGGGTCCCTTATACCTAATCTTCACTTTCGCTACCGGATAGCCTTCCGGTAACTTCAAATAACATTCGAGATTTTTTAGAGCAGCGATCTCAGTAGGCAATACTATCAGTTTTTTACGATCTTGCTGGCTTAAAGACACACCGTCTCTCACTGTATCAGCGCCATAGGAAAGATTTTCTTGAACTTGGCGAATTTCTTGCTCGCCTAAGACTTTAGCTATCCACTCAGTGGTCCGAGGATCAACATTGCGGAAGAAGACTTGCGTGTTAAACAGATTTAATAGAGCTTCAGCTGTAGAAGCGCCATATACGGATGTGAGCTGGGCCATGCTTTGAAACCCTGCCATAACACAACCACCATATTTTCTGATCTCAGCCAAAGCCATTTCTAGAGAAGGAAGTTTGTGTAGTGCCGGCAGTTCATCGAGGATAAACCATACTCTTCTGTCGGAACTTGGTGGCAGAGACATCAAAGCACTGATACTGGTATCCATCCATGTGGTCATTAGGGATTTGAGTGCCTGACGTTGATCTGGTTGCGCGTTCAGGAATAACCAAGAGTTTTCTCGATCTTGAGAGATCCACTCACGAATAGAAAACTCGGCCCTAGCATCTTTGAGATACTTCAAGCCTTGCAAGTGCGTTGCAAGAGTTGAGCGAATTGAAGCCGTGGTTTTATCTCCTTCTTTTCCAGTAAAGGATGTAGCTTCAGTTCCGGCAAAAAACTGTTGGTAATCTTCAATTGGGCCAGTGCTCAGCAAGCGGTAGAGAGATTGCGCAGAAAAATTCCCCTGTTCTTTAAACTGCCTAAGGGCCGTGGCTAAGACAATTCTGCCTGAGGTTTCCCAAAAAGGATCGTTCTGTTTGCTTGAAGGTACCATAGCATGAGCAAAAGCATCATAGTGCGATTCATTTTGACATTCTTTCCAGGGCGACCAAGGTTGATGCCTATCGTCAAACGGATTTAGCAGAATATCGTGTTTGGGTTGGTAATATTGTGCGACAAACTCACCGGTGAGATCGACAATAATAGCCCTGTCACCGCGCCTTCTAATTTGTGGTAATAACGTACGAATTAAAGTCGATTTTCCACTACCAGTTGTACCACAGGCCAAAAAATGCGAGGTCTCCATGTTGTTAATCAAAGGTAGCTTATCTAATTTCAGATCTGAAGCTTGCTGGTTGCGTTTTATCATTTTTTTCAGCTGTTGGGGTGGTACCAAAGCACTACCTCGATACCTTTTCTCCTGTGCTTGCTTTCTACCACGATAGAAAAAAAAGACCATCGCTGATAGTCCCACAAAGACACCAATCCAAAGCCCTAAGATTGTGTTATGCCAAACCTTGTATTTGATCATCGCAACGGCATAATTAACCCAAGGGCTTTGCACAATATTGATGCTGTATTCTTGTGTCTTTCTGCCATCGGGGTGAATGATCTGCTGAGTGGCTTTGTGAATATCAGTTTGCTTGGTGACAAACCCCAGTAGGAATTTGCCATGGTAGTATTCTTTAAACAGGTAAAAATTGTACGAGGGAACCTCATACAGGGTTTTGCCAATGGAAATTGTCATGGCAGTGAATAGGATTACCGCCAATGTAATTCTTGCTACCTGTTGTAACATCCGCAACCGGTGCATAGATAGTTGCCCGCCTCGGGTGAAATGTTGTGCCATTGTATATAAACTCCTTGCTACCGATTGTCTTGGTGTTTTTCACATTGCAAACCATGAGAAAGCATCTGCTGCTCCCCAGTAATCGGAAACAACACTTCTGTTACCTCTCGCTTACCACTGGGCAATCGATGCAGCTGAATCACCACATCCACAGTCTTGCGTAGGTATTCACTCACCCCTTGGGCTGGATTACCGGACAGCATCACGTTGGCAGGTATAGCTTCGTCCAAAGCCAGGTTAGGGCTGTTGGCATGCAGCGTGCACATAAAGCCCTTATGGCCTGAATTCAACAGTCGCAATACCGGAAAAGTATTAGCAATGGAGAGTTCTCCAGCTAAGATGATGTCCGGCCGCGAACGCATCAGGTGATCAATAACATGCGAATAACCAACGGCAGGCGTTGCTTCATTGCGGCTGACCACATAGTTGACTTGATTTTGGTGCGGAATTACCAGTTCTCTGGTGTCTTCCACAGACAGCACCCGTTTGTCATCGGGA
>JBDLIP010000178.1 GCA_039714795.1 Pseudomonadota bacterium
GGCTTTCAGCCCTTGTACCATACTCACTTCTATAAATGTATATTCAGTGGCCACTGGTCAATCTAAGAAATAAATGAACAGAAATAAGCCTGATATTTAGTGTCTGACCGAAAATGAATAAATTGGAATAAAGCCCCAAAATTAGCAACTCAACCTGAGCACTAGTTTCTTCAGAATTCTACATTCTTTGATAGAGCAACCCACCGCTCTGTTAACAGGGTGCAAAAAATCATTTTTTGGACACATCTATCCTGACAAAGTATATATGGAAAGGTTAACTCCCTTTGTTTAAGCGGCTTGTTTTTGCTCTTCGAGTAACTTTCTTTCTCTATCCCGTATAATGCAACCCATTCTTTGGATATTGCGAGACAACACGGCTAAAGCTGCGTAGCGCTCAAATCCTTCTATCCCGTGATCAGGGCATTTGTTTAAACCATGCACTTGTAATGCATTAATGGCTGACTCAACGGCCGAATGTTTCTTCTTGGCTTGTACGAATTCCTGGTCATATTCACGTGCCTTGTCCGCTTGGGATAATCTGCCTTTCTTTGGTAGCACGACCTGTTTTAACTTCTCTTTCAGTTGTCGCTGGTTTTCAACACTATGAAAACCTTTATCAAAACTACAGGCATTAAAACCTGGAAAATTCGCCTGTGTGGCAGTGACCATCTCAAGAGCTATTTTGTCATCGGTTTCTTTTTGCATGACGCGATGATGCAAGATGAACCCATGCGTGTCTTCCATAATACATAGGCGTATTCCCAGCTCAACAGGAACACCCGCTTTACCTTTGCTGATCCATTCCGTATGTGGCTGGAAAAGGGAGAAGACTTTTTCAGCATGAGGAATCTTTTCATCCCCAATAACACGGCGCTTGATTTGGTCAATCTGGCGATCAGCATGGTGGCTGAAAATAGAAAGATCAGCCAATAAAGTCTCTGGGATCTTATACGTGTTTTTTAATAACTCAACGGTACGAGCTACCCGGTTTAGGTAGAATTGTGCCAGATCAATGTAGGACTGGTGCGCTTCACATATTTGTTCTTCCTTTGCTCGTTTTTTGCTTTCGTCCTTGGAAGTAGAATGGCGCAGTTTTTGAATTTTTCGATACAGTGTCTTGAATTGGCGAAGGTTATACCGATGTTGCCGCCATTCCGGCAATGCATAGTCGTTGCTCCAATGAACACAGTCTCGAATCAGTACCCGAATCGCATCATAGAGTAGATTGATATCCGTTGGAAAGTGCACATCGGTCTTGAGCACAAACGAATCACAACGTCCCCGGATCAAGTTGTGAATATCCAGATCCAGTAACTGATAGCCTGCACGAATCACTTCCACATTAATGCGTGCCATGATCTCGGGCGTAAACAGCGTCAAGTTGTCCTTTAAGGTTTGTAAGCGATAATCTTTGTCGGTTGTAAACAGTCCGTGCCCCAGCATCATCCTAAGTGTTCTATGCTGGTTGGCCAGCTCTTGAATACGATCATAATCGACACCTAAACCTAAGCGCAAGGTACCCAATACCAAGATGCACCATTGATCCATACCGGGGCGCCCTTTGTTTGCATCCACTGCAACAAGATCCGCTGTGTCATCAGCTTGTTTGAGCGGAATGACTTCTTCCAGGATTTTGAAGATGACCTCTCTCAAGGCTTCGTTAGTATAAATGTGCTGTAAACCGAGCAAGATCATTGGAATATCATCGCGGGATGTGACATCAATGACAATGTCGGCAATATCGGTTTGTCCGATTTGCATTTGGAGTGATCTGATGTTTCTCATGGACTGATTGGCAACGAAGTTTTTGAGCCAGCTGGCTTTATTTTAGTTTCAGTCTTATGCCATTCAAACAAGACCTTTTAATATCAATGAGTTATTGTTTTATTGGTCTGATATTGAATTTGAGACTGGTGAATCTTCAAGCTAATATTATAACATAAGTTGTTGTATTTTAATGTGAATATTGTTTCTCGGTCAGGCACTATATAGGCAGAGAAATTTATTTATTCCTTTGATCGCACAAGACATGTATCTCCCGGCCTAACCGCCGGGAGCGGATTGAAATAATGTCCATGCATTGATGCGTCAGGCGTGACTATAGAGTGTTTGTTTTTCCATGAAATTAAATAAACGATTTGCTAAAGTAATAAAAGCCTGTATAATTCCATTGATTAGTCGCGGGGTGGAGCAGCTTGGTAGCTCGTCGGGCTCATAACCCGAAGGTCGTAGGTTCAAATCCTGCCCCCGCTACCAGATTTTAAGGAACCCCATTATGGGGTTTTTTGTTTTCAGGCTTCTGAAGAGAAGTTGATTTTGAGATTTTTTTTGAAGGGCCTTGGGCTCTTTTTTTTTGTGTGCTGGAAAGTGAGAA
>JBDLIP010000179.1 GCA_039714795.1 Pseudomonadota bacterium
TCACTTGCAAGCATAATCGCAGATAAGCCTCGGATACCCAATTGTCATTCAACACGGATCTGAATGGACGATCTACCCTGACATTTGGAGAAGATACGAAGTTAGGTCCAAGCACATTTTTTTAGAAAAATTAAAAATTGAAGGAGAAAATTATAGACTAATTGAAATGATCATGGTATTAATTTTTTAGAACCCGTGGACAAAAACTCACTTAAAAAGTCCTAAAATTTGTCCAGTCCATGGGGTGCAGCGCAATATACCTTAGTAGGGTCTTACACATTTAAGCACGCCAACTGATTGTTTCTAAAAGAATTTTCGGGAAATTTAGGCTCTAGCCGTCAAACTCAAGTTGAAGATACTCCCGAAGAAAGCAGCTTTCCCAAAGATCAAGCCACCGCCCCGGTTCGTTCTCCGCATCGCAAGTAAGATAACATCCACACTAAAAAATCAAACGTTCGTTAAATCTCTTTTAAATCTTTCTGTGCACAATGAAAACATGCCAGAGGGAAACAAATGGATTTTGACTCAATACTCAGATTTTTTCGCGTTACCAAAGAGGGAGAAACATCTTGCCAAGAGCAAGATGTTGCTTCACCTATTTTAAAAGACGATTTCTTCGTTAATGATTTAAATCCTACTGATATTTACGAGTTTGCAGAAAGTTTTAAAATACTGAATGTGTTGGATGAAACTAATGTGCAAACCCCTATCAATGCCAACAAAATAATAGATAAATCTTTCCTTTATCACAATGACGATCTTACAGTTATAGATCTGGAGAATGCACATGATATCCGCTGGAATGATTTCATGAAGGATGACGTAGATAGCACAACACTCCAGCCTGCTAATTGCGAAAAGAAAACAGCTACTGTGGATCTTGATACAATCATTAATCATGAAGGTGATCTTATATTTGCCGGCGATGAATTTGATACTATCAATTTTGCAGATGAAGGGTGGGAACTTATTGAACACATCTCTGGTGACCAGGATCATCCAAATTATGACGTGTTCTTACACGTTGAAACTGGTGCAGTCGTTCAAATCGAAAACTCAATTATCACCCATTATCCTGAAGGGTAGGAAGACCTATTAAATGGAAAGCAATACGAATAAGCAACAAAAAAAAGAAGCAGAGTTTCTTAGTATTTTTGACATATATAAACAGTTTCCTTTTGACTGGTCTCTTATCTCAAATATTATCCACTGGCAGTCAGGAACAGAACTTCTCCTTGGAGACTTGTTTGCGTTTGAAACTGGCGACCAATTCATTAATCGAATGGATAGCAAAGCTTTTGAAGAAAGAGTTAAGAATTTACATAATCTGCTCGTATCAAAAACACCTTTTGAGCAAACTTATGATCTTTTTGTCCAAAACGATCAAATCTGCACAGTTTGCGAGAAAGGACGGTTGGTCAATTCTCCGCAAGGGTATCCCGTACAATTTCAAGGAGTGCTAGAGTGCGTTTCTCCGCCTGTATCAATGGATCGTTCGGCGCAGCCGAAACCTCCGGGTACGAAAGATAAAAACACAGGATTTCTACATCGGCAGGCCATTGTAAAGCACCTTGAGAAAATTCTAGCCGATGACACTGGTGAGCCCATCGAGTCAGCATTCGTTCATATGCGTATCAATCGATTGGCACAGATAGGATTGCAGTATGGTTTACAAGAAACTCAAAAGGTTATAAAGCGCATCGCCAACGAAATTAGAGGCGTTATGCGGGATTGCGACGAGATAGGGCGGCTTTCTGGTAATAGCTTCGGGATCATTCTTGACAAGTGCAATCAACACGAGATAGTGGCCGTTGCCAAACGATTGGTTGAGGCAATTGAATTTGCTGGTATTCGTGCCAAAGATAGTAATGTTCCGATACAGGTTGCAATTGGTGGCAGCGTCATTCGGGCTCATGAAAAGATTACCCCAGAAGTAATCATACAGCACAGCGAGCGAGCCCTTATGGATGCTGTAAACATCAAGAAAATGGCACTACCTACAGCTTTTGTTTCCCAGCGTTTACAAAACCAGGAAGAAATTTCCCACAGCCGGCGCAAAGAAGACCTGCAAGACCAGCAGAGTTAGCTCTGCTTGTCTTGCTTATAGCTTATAGGCAGTTGTTTCCGGCGCATCTTTGCCCTCCTGGAAATTCGTTACACAAATGTTAAATATTTCAGAAAAATTATCACATCTAGGCAATTCCTACTGAAGCAACCCAACAGAACCACCAAATATCCATGAACTTCTACAATGGGTATGACCGGTCAATAATGTATTGAAAAATAAAGGCACAACAATCAAAAATCTGCTAAACCTTTAGAAGTAACAAAAGATAAAAAGGGTTAAAAT
>JBDLIP010000180.1 GCA_039714795.1 Pseudomonadota bacterium
ATTCATGCCCCTAGGTTCGTCCGGCAGCACGGACGGTTCCCTCCATGCTCATATGAACATGTGGAAACAACTCTCAAAAGCAACTTCGTGTCGCACCCTGTCCACTAACCAACCCGATCTATGAAAGAGATCAGATATGGCTAACGCCAATGTACAGTATGCCGACTTCCGACGCCAGCATTTCCTGGGGCAGTTTATTGAATATTTGCCTATTTCTGCTTGGTTCGCCGCACAAATGTTGTGGAAGCGGTATATTGTGGCGAGTGGTCTGGGAACCTGTCGCGTTTGCTTCTATAGGGGTCAGCTCTTAACTATTGGGGGCTGGCCCTGATAGGGGGGCAATCAAGTACTTTCAGGATATGACCTTTTTGGCACTGCCGTCAATTGTGTTGGTTCAGCGGGAATCGGACAAATGACCTTCGTTTCTTAGATACTACAAAGGCCCAATCTCATCGATCAAGTCCTATCTTTTTGGTAGCAGATTTTCTGACAGAATGCACTCATTTTTAATCATGCTCTGTTTAGATATTCTGCTTTTGAGCACAGCATTTTGTAGCAAGACTACAAATCCCTAGTCAAGGCAACCTGCTAGGCAGGCGCTGCGCTCGCTTCTCTCGCTCCGCGGCCTCTGACAAGGGATTTGGAACCTTGCTTTAAGGGCATCTGTGCACAAAAGCACAATCAGCATCAACTCTTCCCTTCATTTAAAAAAGCCGCGTGTTGCACAAATTTTAGGCTAAGCAGCGCACTTTTCTAATGAACTATCTTCTGCTCTGTGGCGCTTTTCCTTAGCCTGAGCTAGCTTCACCTTCCTTTCTTTAAAAATCTGTTCTTCATTTCTATTCAGTTTTTGAATTGGTGCAATGTAGCCAAAACAATTTTTTTTTATGATGAGTTATCACTGAAGAAGTGGTTGAAACGTTCACGATCTCCGCCTAAGGTGTTCACGTTCTCCGCAATACGCACTTGGGCCATTTGGTCAGCAACGCGGTTGGTTGGCTCCTCAAACAAATGGCTCTTTTGAAATATTTGCGCCAAAGTTTGAGGGATCTCGTCTACTTTTTTTAAGACTTGTTCTCGATTATAGCAAGGCCCAGAATAATAGACATCAATAAGTCCTCCCGCATTGATTACATAATCTGGTGCAAAGAGAATCCTTTGCTCTTGAAGGAGGCGACCCATTTCAGCACTTTCCAGTTGGTTGTTTGCAGCCCCTGCAACAATTCGGCCCCTTAATCGCGGAATGGTTTTTGCGTTTAAAATATTTCCCAAACCACAAGGTGCAAAGATATCGGCCGATACGTCATAAATGGCCTTAGGATCCACAATCTCGATTCCTAGTTCTTGTTTGGCCATATCAGCTCGAACGTCGTCAATGTCGCATGCAACAACATTAACGGATTCATTGTGCAATAATCTGGCCAGTGCCAAACCCACCTTTCCAAGACCCTGAATCGCCACAGTCTTGCCCAATAAATTGCCAGTCCCTAGGAGAGCTTTTTGCGCTTCCTGCATACCTTGAAATACCCCATAGGCCGTAATAGATGAGGGATCACCACTGCCATCTTCCGGAAGGCCTTTGACAAAAGATGAAACCTGGCCCATAATTTTAATTTCTTCAGGACCAATGCCCACATCTTCTCCGGTAATAAAATTACCTTGCAATGTATTAAGCTGTATTGCGTATCTTTTTAGCAATGCTGGAGATTTGTTTTTTTGTGGACCCGCTAAGATAACCGCTTTGCCTCCTCCAACTGGAAGATTAGCCAGGGCTGCCTTATAGGTCATGCTTTTAGAAAGACGCAAGACATCATCTATGGCCTCTTGCTCATCTTGATAGTGCAAAAAACGTGTCCCGCCGATTGCTGGACCCAGGAAGGTATTGTGGATGGCAATAATTGCTTGCAACCCCACGGATACGTCGGTAAATACCATGAAATTTTCGTGGTTGTCAAAGTAAGGTGAGCTAATGATGGACAATTTAACCTCCATTTTTATAATCTCTACTATAAAAAATTTTGGTTAAATATTAGTATGCTTTTGCAATTATTAAAATTTATACAAATATCTACTTGCAACACTACTCTAGAGTCTAAACCATAAACCATAGGGTATGACCGGTCAATAATGTAAAAGTAAGGTTATTTCATAAAGATCCCCGCTAATCCTTGTGTGTTGATTCTTTCCCAGAATTGAGGCCAACGTCCCTTGGTTCTTGCGATCGACCTTAAGGA
>JBDLIP010000181.1 GCA_039714795.1 Pseudomonadota bacterium
AATCAAAACCTCTGTCTCCTGATACGCTCGAAGTGCTCATTTACCCAAGTAAACTGCGCGCTTCTCGCTATCATTAAACTAGAGGTTTTGATTTCACGAGAGTATATACTCGCCCCGGGCACAGATAATGCAAAATTAAAGCTTTCTGGAATTCACCACGATCAATAAACACCTTAACTTGTGTTGCCCGACGCCCATTTCAACACGGCCATGAATTCCAGAAAGGCAATCACATTGACAGATCCAAGTAGATCCATTACAAACGTGTATGCTCAATCAAAACCAAAATTCGAAGCCGATTATGACTGCATCTGGATTGCAACCAAAGCGAATTGCCTTGTTTATCATGTCGCTTCAACCCGGTGGTGCTGAGCGGGTCATCAGCAAACTTGCCAACCATTGGGCTGACAAAGGGCATAAGGTCACTCTCGTCACGCTTGCAGCTCCAGGCAAAAAACCATTTTACCCTTTAAACAAAGCCGTCACTTTGTTGCAACTTAGCCGAGCTACGCAGCAACCTTTCCTGGGCGGAAGCAAGCTGCAACAGTGGCTAGTTAAGCAAACCTGGGGACGGCGTTTGTTGAAAGTGCAAGCCATTTTGCGCCTTCGCTCGATCATTAAACAACTTAAACCCGACGTCATTGTCTCATTTATTGATTTAATGAATATGGTGGTATTGATTGCCTCGAAGGGCTTGGAAATTCCAGTCATCGTTTCCGAACGCATCGATCCTAATCACCACCATATATTTATTCTGCTGAGAAAACTTAGAGCTTTGACATATTCGTGGGCCAGTAAAATCGTTGTGCAAACGAGGTCAGCAAAGAGCTATTTTTGCAAAACACCAAAAGACAAACTGAGCATAATCCCCAATGCTGTTGCGGCTCCCACAATAAAAACTAGCAAGTCTAAAATTCCACTCACCCGCATTGTTGCTGTGGGGCGTTTAGACTCCCAAAAAGATCATTCCACGCTGATTCACGCCTTTGCTGGGGCTGTTTTAAGGCAACCGCAGCTCAGGCTTACAATTTATGGAGAGGGCAAGGAGCGCTCCAAGCTAGAACGGCTCATCCAAACTCTTGGTCTTACAAAACAAATACAACTTCCTGGTGTAATCCCTGATATCGAAGCCGCCCTCTTGGACGCTGATCTGTTCGTGTTTCCCTCCAGATATGAAGGGTTTCCAAATGCTTTAGGCGAAGCCATGAGTTTGGGGCTGCCCGTCATTGCCTCCAACTGCTCGGGCAATACTGACCTTATTCGCGACGGCATCGATGGCAGGCTATTTTCAGTGGGTGATACCCAAAGCCTTACTAATTTGATTCTTGAATTGTGTGATGATCCCAAACAACTGCAAAATCTCGGCGGGCAGGCTCAAAAAGTCACGGAACGTTTTTGTGAAGAAAAGATCTATGCTCTGTGGGATAGGTTGATCGGCAGTCGGTTATAAGTAATTTGGTGGTTGTTGGTAATTAAAAATACGATTTTTTGGCTCTTTTGCCAGCTACTCCCGCTAGGGGTTGTATGTGGCATAAAACAAAGCTTTTGAAATAAATTTTCCGTAAACTTTCTTAATTTTTTCCTGTATGCTCGCAGCAACCGAGGAGTTGGTATGAAGAGAACACGACTAAAATTCACCCACGATCAATTGCTAGAAGAAGTTAAAAAATCTATTGCTAAAAGCTTGCATCGCTATAAAGTAGAAGAGAAAAAGAATTCACATTTTTCTAATATTGACTGTCTGATGTCAGGACTTGCCGTTTTTACTTTCAAATTTTCCTCTCTCTTAAGATTTGACAGAGTTAGTTGCATGATAGAAAAAGCAAAAAATAATTTAAAGCAATTGTTTAATTTAGAAAAAACGCCATGTGATACACAAGTTAGAACACGGTTAGACATTATAACGCTTGATGTTTTACGATCTAGTTTCAAAAGGATATTTGCTCTTTTACAGCGCGGAAAAATTCTTGAGCATTATAGATTTCTAGGTAAATACTATTTAGTCAGTGGTGATGGAACAGGTGTTTTTTCATCCAATTCAGTTCACTGTAAGCATTGCTGCAATAGTAAAAGGAGAAAAAAAGACAACTAAATGGACATGGGTTACTGATTTAGAGGTAACAGACGAAAACATCAAGGAAATAGTGAAAGGAGCCAGAGC
>JBDLIP010000182.1 GCA_039714795.1 Pseudomonadota bacterium
AAACTGGGAAAACTAACCCCCACGCTCCCGGGCATTCTAATGCCTTGCCTTCCAGAGATGCTGGATCAAACTATTGGTTCTTTGATGCACCCAAAGCGCTTACTTACAGTTGTAAACTGCGCACTTTCGTTGCCATAAAACCCAGCATTTTGATCCGGCACGGATACAATGCTAAATAGAGTTCTCTACAATGCCCAAAATATCTCTACCAAGTTCTGGTCGCTCAGAGAAATCTCCTGTACCTATAAGGCAAAACACTTGGGCCACTAGAATTGCCGACAAAAGGTAAAATCTCTTCATTCTCCATCTCCTCTATAAATCAAGGGAACATTCACCCCCCACTCCCGGGCATCTTAGTCTTTGTCTCCTAGAAAGGCAAGAGAATATGATAACCAGGATTAAGAGATTTTTTTAAATCATTGACAGTAGAGGTGGAAACATTTTCTTTTTCAAGCTCTGATGCGATCTTCTTAATATTTGGGTGCTGAGGATGGTAAAAATTCTTGAACACATCTAAAGATTTTTTCAATAACTTTTCTTTTTCTGTACCATCTAAGGTTAGGGCCAGGTTAGCCATGGTCATTGCAGTTGTGGGATGGTTCTCACCATAGGTGCGCTGAATTACCTTAAGCGATTGCCGCAAAAGCTTCCTGGCTTTTTGAATATCCCCAAGCAAACGATAGACGTTCCCTAAATTTGTAGAAACGATGGCGGTTATCATGTTATCATTCCCATATTTATTTTTAAGGTTTTTAATAGCACCTATTAACATTTTTTTACTTTGCAAAAAATCACCTGAAATAGAATAAATTATTCCCATACGATTATTTAGAATAGATTGCCATGCATTCGTTGTGTTCTCATCCTTTTTAATAAACCTTAAAGCTGCATCCAAAAGGAGCTTACTCTCATATCTTTTCTGCATTGCCGCACAAACCAGGGCTAAATTTACCTTTGAAAATATAGTCCACATATGATCAGGTCCAAATAGTTCTTTTCTTATTTTCAGAGCATCCCGAAAATACTTTTCACTTTTCTTTAAATGGTTTAAATCATAATGAACCAATCCTAAAAATATCTGATTGTACGCCAAACTAGAAATTGATGTAGGACTTTGTGTATGTATTTGAATAGTGCGCTCTAACGTTCTTTTTCCTTTTTCCCTTTCACCCAACACATAATCAACCCAACCTAGCATATATAACACCTGAGCGGTTTCAACATGATCGTCACCATAATGTTTCTGGTAGAGTTTCAGTACCTGGGAGAGCAAGGTTTTTACCTTACGAAAATCTCCTAATGACATGTATGCTAAGCCGTATCGAAAGAGTGCGCGTGCTGTTTTATGATGGTCCTCTCCATAGTTTTTTTCGCTAATTAATGCAATTTTTTTTAGAATATCTCGCTTTTTAAAGCTTTTGCCTAAGTGGTGATACACAGAACCCAGTAAATTTAAAATTTGCAGATTGGTTGGATGATGCTCACCGTACAAAGATTCATTAATCTTCCAAGCTTCTTCCAGGATATTTTCCGCTTTGTGAGGTTCGTTTAAAACTCGATAGGTAAGAGCGTAGAAAGCAACTTGAGTCTCGTTCGAAGAGAAAGAGCTTACTTCTTGCAGAAATTTCTCCATATGAGGAATCGTCTGAGTTATTAAATGCTGATCTTTACCAGAAATACCATCACCTGCAATTTTTCTAGGATAGATTTTTTCAATCGCAGTTTGCATCTTTTTTATATATCTCAGCTTTTGTTCTTTATCTAATTTATCCCTGAGCCAATTGGAGACCAAACGATGAATAGAAATATCATCGCCTGATATTTTTATCAAGGAGTATTGCCGCAAAATACCGAGCAATCTATTGAGTTTCC
>JBDLIP010000183.1 GCA_039714795.1 Pseudomonadota bacterium
ACTTTTGCTTATAAAGATGAGAGGTCAGGAGAGAAACTATACTGAGCCCCGTTTTTGCTGCAAATTCGTGGGGGCTCATTGCCGCCCCCACTAGCTTGCTACAGACCTGAATCTTAAAATTTAAGAGTTTTCCTTCACTGTTGTTCCTGTTTTTTCTAAAAACTGCAAAACTTCCGCATCCGTCAATTGCGGAAAGGATTGATACCATTGACTAACTGCAAACAGAAATTCAGATGAGCGCACGCACACAACTTGATCAACGTCTCTTTCCAATTCACGGCACATCGATGGTGAAGCGCCTGGGACTGCAACAATGATTTTGTTCGGATTTTGTTGTTTGATCGCTTGGATCGCTGCGTGCATGGTAGCGCCTGTGGCGATGCCATCGTCGGCTAGAATCACAATTTGGTCTTTGAGGCGGGGAGCCGGCTTGTCACCTCGATACACAAAATTGCGCCTTGCAAGTTCATGTTTTTCTTTTTGCAAAACTGCCTCAATGTCTTGCTTGGCAAGCGCCAGACTTTGCATAATCCCATCATTTAAATATACAACATCACCCAAGGCAATGGCTCCCATCGCCAATTCGGGCTGACTAGGAACTCCCAACTTGCGCACCAGAAAAATGTCGAGGGGTTGCTTGAGGTGACGCGCGATTTCAAAAGCAATCGGCACCCCACCCCGAGGCAACCCAAGCACAAGGACGTTAGGTTGATCTTGGTATTGTTCTAGAAGCGCCGCCAACAATTGTCCTGCCTGGCACCGATCCTTAAAGTCGAACACAAGATGAAACTAACGGCAGTCCGCAGCACACTGACGGCAAGCTTCAGCTGCTTTGCGAGCTGCTTGGGCACTGGCTATAGCATGCTCGTGATCCAAGTTTTCACAACGCTCTGCGGTTTCATCGCAAGTTTTTGCACAAAATTCAAACATATCGTGGTGTGCCTCACCGCGTGCACAAAGTCTTGCGGTGACATCACAAATGTCAGAGCAAATAATGCATGCTTCGCGATCACTGCATTGGGTTTTTGATTCACTTAATGCTTCATAAGCACAACGCTCGTTGGCTTTTACGGATTCAAAACAGGCGTCGATACATTGTTTGTAGATCATGAGAGCTCTCCTTAGAGTATTTGATTGGTTTGGACATCTTTAATTTTGAACAGAAAAGGTTAAGGTGTGTTTAATAAACTGAATTGTAACCTGAGTTTTGGATAAGAGGTACTTTGATCCGTTCGCTACCATAAAACTCAACATTTTGATTCAGCACGGGTATATAGGGCGTTGGGTACAAAATCGAGCTATTTCGCAAATCTACCATTTGCTTTTCGATTTGCGAAAAGCTAAATTAATAGTAGTGAGAAAAAGTCTTGGATGGAGCAATAATCATGATTCGACGCACTCTTGAAAAACAGATCTTAGAAATTCTGCGTATTTTTCCTGCAGTTTACGTAAATGGACCTAGACAGGCTGGTAAAACCACCCTTGTACGCGAGCTGTTGGCAAAAGAATTTAAAGGAAAATATGTAACCTTTGATGACGCACTGGAACGCATTACAGCTAAGAATAACCCAATGACGTATTTAGCTGATTGCGGCCATCCACTTATCATTGATGGCTCTTTTGCGTTTTGAGTGGGTAAGCTGAATTTTAGGTAGGCGAACAGCGTAGTTTCAGTTGGTAAAAATCCGAATTTCCAGCAAGTAAATAAAC